>JBJTEN010000220.1:0-7151 GCA_046092925.1 Phenylobacterium sp.
CGATGCGGAACAGGAGGGCGTAGCCGATGTTGCCGGCCGCGCCGGTGACCGCCACGCGGAGGGGTTTCTTGGCCATGGTTCGTCTCCCGAGTGTGCTCCCGCGGTCGCCCCGCGTCGCAGGCTCCCTAGCCGGAAGCGCCCTGGCCTGCAACGCCGGAGGCGCTTGTGCGGCCGGGCGAGGGCGGCCACTGTGACTCATGCCCGAGATCGATCCCGCCTTTCTCCCCGGCTCCCACGCCCTGGACGAACTGCCCCTCTGCCACGTCCGCCTGCAGGACGATGCCCGTTGGCCCTGGCTGATCCTGATCCCCCAGGTCGCCGGCGCGCGGGAAATCGAGGACCTCACCGTCGCCGAGCGGCGCCTGCTGGTGGAGGAGGTGGTGGCGGCGGGCCACGCCGTGCGGGCCCTGGGCGCAGCCTTGGGCCTGGCCGTCGAGAAACTGAACGTCGGGGCGCTGGGCAACATCACGCCCCAGCTGCATGTCCACGTGGTGGGCCGGCGTGTCGAGGATCCGGCCTGGCCGGGTCCGGTCTGGGGTTTCGGGGAGGCCGAACGCCTGACGCCGGAGGCCCTCCAGCGGGCGCTGGCCGCCGCCCGGCCGGCCCTGGCTCCGGGCGCCCAGCCCTATCCGCCCTTCCCGGGGCGGGGACCGGCCTGAGGGCGGCCGGGGTCAGTCCCTCTGCATGCGGACGGCGACCTCGACGCCATCCTCGGTCAGGGTCCCCACCCACTGGCCCGGCGCCTCCGGTCGGAGCTGAAGGCGGACCGGACCGCGGCGCGGCGGCGCCTCCAGGCTGATCTCCAGTCGCCCGCCCTCGCGCCTTGCCGATCTCAGATAGCCCGATCCGGTCAGGGCCCCGGGTCGGCGGGGATCGCTCCAGGCGCCATCCAGGGCGCCCGTACCGGAATCGATGAACTGGAAGGCGTAGACGGGACCGACCTGGCTCCGGACGAGCCAGCGCCCCTCAAGCTCCCCGAGCCGTCCCTGGGCGGCGGTGAAGCCCGCCCGGAGCCGCGCCTCATAGGTCCTCTCCGCGAGGCCGAGGGGGCCTTCCGGCGTCCGGCTGTGATCATCGACCGTCACGGACCGCCCCGGAACCGAAACCGGTCCCTGGCGGGTCTCCGGCAGGCTTGTCACCTCAGGCAGATCCAGGTCGCCGCCATCGGCCTCCTCCTCTTCCGCCGCCGGCGCGGCCTTCAGAAGATCTCCGATCAGGTCCGGATCCTGCGCCCGGGCGACCGGCGCGGCGAGGAGGAGCGCGACGACGGACAGGGCGGCGCACCGTTTCCAGGTCATGTCTCCTCGAGGGCTGCGGCGATCTCCAGCAGACGGAGAGCCTGTTCGAGATGCAGGCGTTCGACCATCCGGCCCTCCACCCGCAGGACGCCCTTGCCGCGATTTTCAGGCGAATCAAAGGCGGCGACGACCGTACGGGCCCAGGCGACCTCGTCGGGTTCAGGGGCGAAGGCCTGGTTGGCGGCGGCGATCTGGTCGGGATGGATCAGGGTCTTGCCGTCGAAACCGAACTCCAGGCCCTGGCGGCACTGGCGCTCCAGCCCGGTGAGGTCGGCGATGTCGTTCCACACCCCGTCCAGCGCCGTCAGGCCGTTGGCGCGGGCGGCGGCGACGGTCAGGGACAAGGCCGCCTGAAGGGGGCGTCGTTCCGCGTCGGCCCGGCAGCGCATCTCCTTCACCAGGTCATTGGAGCCGACCACGAGGGCCGCCAGCGGCCCTCCGGAGGCGGCGAGACGCCCCAGCGAGAACAGGGACGCACAGGTCTCCACCATGATCCACAGGTCGATCCCGACCGGAAGCCGGGCGGCGTAGGCGGCGACGTCCTCGGGGGTCGAGACCTTGGGCGCCAGCACCGCGGCGGGCCGGACGGCGGCCTCGGCGATCGCCGTGAGGTCCGCCTCGCCCCACGGGGTGTCCAGGCCGTTGACCCGGATCACCAGCTCGCGGCGCCCGAAGCCGCCTCTTCCAGTTTCTGCAAGGGCGAGGTCCAGGGCCGCCGGCTTGGCGTCCGGGGCGACGGAGTCCTCCAGGTCCAGGATCACCACGTCGCAGGCAAGGCTCCGCGCCTTTTCCACAGCGCGTGGGTTGCCGGCGGGCATATAGAGCGCGCTGCGCCGGGGACGGGCGGACGACATTTCGGAACTCCGCTAGGTGACGCCGGGGGCGCCGCTGACCGCTCACATAGACTATGATGCCGCCATGAGCATCCGTTACGAACCCGACGCCCGCAATGTGCTGGGCGGTCCGCTTGAACCCTGCGGCCTTGACCCGGTGACCGGTTTCTACCGGAACGGCTGTTGCGAGACCGGCGCCGAGGATGTCGGCATGCATACGGTCTGCGCCGTCATGACAGCCGAGTTCCTGGCCTTCTCGAAATCGGTGGGCAATGATCTCTCCACCCCCGTTCCCGCTTATGGCTTCGTCGGACTGAAGCCCGGCGATCGCTGGTGCCTGTGCGCGCCCCGCTGGAAGGAGGCGCTGGACGCCGGCGCGGCGCCTCGGATCGTGCTGTCGGCGACCCATGAAGAGGCCCTGGCCGTGGCGCCCCTGGAGGTGCTCCGCGCCTACTCCGCCGGGTCCTGATCCAGGATGGGGCCGGTGTAGCGGGCCCGGGGCCGGATCAAGCCGCCGTCCTGAACCTGTTCCAGGGCGTGGGCGATCCAGCCGGCGCAGCGGGCGGCGGCGAACAGCGACAGGGCGGCCCCCTCCGGCGCCCTCAGGTGCTCGCAGAGGGCGACCAGGGCGAAATCGATGTTCGGCGCCAGGGCCGCAGCGCCACGGACCTGTTCGGCGAGACGCATCATGTCCGCCGGCGGCCTGAATCGGGCGAGGAGGGCGACCGCCCTCGGATCGCCCTGCGGGTAGAGCGGATGGCCGAACCCCGGGAATCCGCGATCCTCCGAAAGGCGGGCGGCGACCGCCTCGGCGGCCCCGAGACGTCGCGCCTCCTCGCGGAATCTGCCCAGGGCGTCGGGCGCGCCGCCATGCCGCGGGCCTGAAAGGGCGGAGAGTCCCGCCAGAGCTGCTGCGGCAAGGGAGGCGCCCGTGGAGGCGGCGACCCGCGCCGCGAAGGCCGACGGGTTGAGTTCATGGTCCGCCAGCAGAACCAGGGCGCGGCGGATGAGGTCGGCGGCTTCGCCGCCCGGGCCCAGCCGCCAGGCGCGGGCAAGCCGCTGGTGGATAGGGCCGGAGTCGGTCTCCGCCGCCAGGGCGTCCGCGAGAATGTCCAGCAGCAATGCGGCTTCCGCCGATCGGGCGATCGGCGTCTGTCCGAGAAGGGAGGGCGCCTCTGCCGCGCGGGTCGCAAAGGCGAGGAAGGCCCGGGACAAGGGCGGCCCGCCGCGGGGCGGGACCGGCCGGTCCGATCGCTTCAGGGTGACCCCGTCTCCGCCCCGAAGCAGGCGGGCCACGGACTCGAGGGTTTCCGTCTCCGACAGGACGAGGGCGTCCCGGCCCCGGTACCAGTGGCGTCCGGCATGGACGGTGGTGATGGCCGACGTCAGGACCGGCTCTCCCCAGGTCATGGCGCCGGTCGCGACGTCCGAAGGGCGCCGGCTCCGACGGCGGCGCTCTGCGAGCGCCTCGACGTCCAGGGCCCGATAGACGCTGCGCCGCGAGTCCGCCGGGTCCGGCCTCGCCGCGATCAGGCCCCGGCTGACGTAGGCGTAGAGGGTCTGCGGCTTGATGGCGAGGCGTTCAAGCACCCCCGATGCTGTCAGCCACTCCGCCATTCGAGCGCCCCCAAAATCATGTTGATCATATTGATCAAGATTGACGATTTCACACCCATGTTCCCAAGTCCAGCCGTGAACCGCCTTGCAAGGAAGACTGTCATGGAAGCTGGACTTGAATCCGTCGTCGCCGCCGAAACCGTGCTGTCAGACGTGGATGGGGACGCCGGACGCCTCATCCTGCGGGGCGCCGACCTGGAGGAACTGGTGGGCGTCTCGGACTTCGAGACCGTCGTCGGCCGGCTTTGGTCCGGCTTCATCCCTCCCTCCGCGGACGGGTCGAGCGTGGACCTGAAGTCCGCGCTGGGCGAGGCCCGCATGGAGGTCTGGTCCGAGGTCGAGCGGATCGATGACGGGCTTCTGGATCTCTCGCCTGTGGAAGGGCTCAGAGCCCTGATGGGCCGGCTCGGTGACGGCGAGGGCCTTGTCGAGGCGCTTCGGGTGACTGCGGCTCCCGCGGTCTTCACAGGGGCGCTCCTGCGCCGGAAGGCGGGCCTGGCCCCATTGGCGCCGGATCCATCCGCAGGACACGCCGCGGATCTCCTGAGAATGATCGGCGGGCGGGCGCCCGGCGCAGGTCAGGCGGCCGCCCTGGACGCGTACCTGGTGACGGTGATCGACCACGGCCTCAATGCCTCGACCTTCGCCGCCAGGGTGACCGCCTCCACACGCGCCGGTCTGGTCTCGGCGGCCCTTGCGGGACTCAGCGCCCTGAAGGGGCCTCTTCATGGCGGCGCGCCCGGACCGGTGATCGACATGCTCGACGCCATCGGGGTCGCCAGCCATGCGCGCGCCTGGCTAGACGCCGCCCTGGACAGGGGTGATCGGCTGATGGGCTTCGGGCATCGGGTCTACCGGGTCAGGGACCCGCGGGCGGACGCCCTCAAGGCGGCCATCCGGCGACTTGGCGTCGACGAGGGACGGCTGGCCCTCGGAGAGGCGGTCGAGGTCGCGGCCCTGGAGATCCTGCGCGCTCGAAAGCCTGACCGCCCCCCTCGAGACAAACGTCGAATTCTACACCGCCCTCCTGCTGGAAGCCCTGGCGATTCCCCCGTCGGCCTTCACCTGCATCTTCGCCGCCGGACGGGTGGCCGGATGGACCGCGCACGCCTGGGAGTAGATTGCGACCGGCCGTCTGATCCGGCCGAGGTCGGTCTATGTCGGTCCCCGGCCGGGCGGGCTTCAGGCTGCGGAATGATTTGGCCGGCGAGGGGGGCGGCGGTAGAAGATCACCATGGCCTCCGCCCCCCGACTTTCGCCGGACCGCGCCGCCGCCCTGACCCGCGGGGTGACCCTGTTGTCGGTGGGCGTGGCGTCGCTGCTGGTGACCGCCAAGGCCGGGGCCTGGCTGGCCTCCGGTTCGGTCGCCCTTCTGGCCTCCCTGGCCGATTCCGCCCTCGATCTCCTGGCCTCCACCGTCACCTTCTTTGCGGTTCGCTACGCGGCCGCGCCCCCGGACGAGGAGCATCGCTTCGGGCATGGCAAGGCCGAGGCCTTCGCCAGCCTGATGCAGGCGGGGCTGGTCTTCGCCTCGGCCGCCCTGGTCGGTCAGGAAGCGATCCGCAGCCTCCTCGATCCCCAGCCCCTCGAGGCCGGAGGCTGGGCGATCGGCGTGATGGCCCTGTCGACAGCCCTGACCTTCGGGCTGATCTCCGCCCAGTCCTGGGTGCTCCGGCGAACATCCTCGGTCGCGGTCAGCGGAGACCGGGCGCACTATGCCTCGGACCTTGCCTCCAACCTCGCGGCCCTTGCGGGAATCGGCGCCTCCGCCTGGCTGGGCGTCGCGGGTCTGGACGGCGCAGCCGCACTCCTGATCGCCGCCCTCCTCCTCTGGGGGGCCATTGGCGTCTTCCGGGAGGCCGCAGTCCAGTTGATGGACCAGGAGCTGCCCGCGGCGGAGCGGGCCCGGATCGTCGAGCTCGTCACACAGGACGGGCGTCTCACCGATGTTCACCAGCTTCGGACCCGGGCTTCGGGACCCTATGTCCACATGCAGATGCACGTGGATCTCGATCCCCTGCTGAGCCTCGAGGACGCTCACCGGATCATCGTCGAGGCCGAGCGCCGGCTGCTGGCGGCCTACCCGACGGCTGACATCCTGATCCACCCCGATCCGCGCGGTCTGGCCGAGCCCCATGGAGGGGCCTTCTCCGAAGCCAGACTTGCAGAGTAAACCGCCCCTTAAGGTCTGGTCCGCATCAGTGTCGATGACACAGAATGTCTCCCCCGGCCGGGCATGACCGAACGCATCCTGCACCACTTCCCGCTGGACCCCGCCTCAAGACAGGTCCGCCTTGCCTTGGGCGAAAAGCGGCTGGCCTTCACCGAGCAGACCGTCCGCTACTGGGACCAGCCCGAGGCCTTCCTCGACCTGAACCCGTCCGGGGTGACTCCGGTGATGGTGGAGGACGGCCTGGTCCTCTGTGAGTCCCGGACCATCCTTGATCATCTGGAAGAGAACTGGCCCGAACCGCCCCTGCTGGGCCGCTCGGCGGAGGAACGGGCGGAAGCCCGGCGCCTGATGCTCTGGTTCGATCGAAAGTTCGACCTGGAGGTCGCCGGGTTCCTCCTTCACGAGAAGATGGAAAAGCGGCTCCTCGGTCTGGGTGCGCCGGATCTGGCCGCCCTTCGACAAGGGCGGGATTCCCTCCGGGCTCACATGGCCTACCTGGAGGCCCTGCTGGGCGCCCGGGACTGGCTGGCTGGTCGGCGCATGTCCTTGGCGGACTTCGCCGGCGCCGCCTATCTCTCGGTGATCGACTATCTGGGGGACGTGCCCTGGGACGCCTATCCCTCCGTCAAGACCTGGTACATGAAGCTCAAGTCCAGGCCCGCCTTCTGGGCCAGGGGCTTCTCCATCAGGGGCGCGGTGTCGACGAAGACCTTGAGCTCGGCGCCGAGCCGGGACGCCATGAAGCCGCCCAGCTGCTTCAGCCGGCCCTTGATGACGTCGTGGTAGTCGTCGCCCTGGGCGTAGACCGAGATCAGCCCCCGGTCACGCCGGGCAAGGCCGGCCAGGGGGTCGGAGTCGGGACCGTAGTTGAACCCCAGGACAACCGCGCTCCGGGCCTCTGACCAGAGGGCCCGGGGATGACTGCGCCGCGCGGCGGTCGACGCCATCCAGTCCATGTCGCCATGGCGACCCGCCCCGAGGAATTCCTCCAGCCGCGCGGCGGCCGGCCAGGGCGCCGTGACGCCGGTGAAGCGACAGGCGTCGAAGCCCAGTTCGGCGGCCCGGCGTCGGATCGCCTCCCGGAGGTCTGGACCTGGGTCAGAAGTCGAGGTCGTCATAGTGCGCCGCCGGCGCCAGTCCGGGCCAGCGGTCGGCGAGGAGGGGGCGGAAGGCCGGACGGGACTTCAGCCGCATGTACCATGTCTTCACCGCCGGATAGCTGTCCCAGGG
>JBJTEN010000221.1:0-2786 GCA_046092925.1 Phenylobacterium sp.
GATCCCGATCGGCCGCGGCCAGCGCGAGCTGATCATCGGCGACCGCCAGACCGGCAAGACCGCCGTGGCCGTCGACACCATCCTGAACCAGAAGGCGATGAACGCCGGCGATGACGAGAGCGCCAAGCTCTACTGCATCTATGTCGCCATCGGCCAGAAGCGCTCCACGGTCGCCCAGATCGTGAAGACCCTCGAGGAGCGCGGCGCCCTCGACTACACCATCGTGGTCTCCGCCACGGCCTCCGAGCCGGCCCCCCTGCAGTTCCTGGCCCCCTTCGCCGGCTGCGCCATGGGCGAGTGGTTCCGCGACAACGGCATGCACGCCGTCATCATCTATGACGACCTGTCCAAGCAGGCGGTCGCCTATCGCCAGATGTCCCTGCTGCTGCGCCGCCCGCCGGGCCGCGAAGCCTATCCCGGCGACGTCTTCTACCTGCACTCCCGCCTGCTGGAGCGCGCCGCCAAGCTCAATGACGAGAACGGGAACGGCTCCCTGACCGCCCTGCCGGTCATCGAGACCCAGGCCAACGACGTGTCGGCCTACATCCCGACCAATGTGATCTCGATCACCGACGGCCAGATCTTCCTCGAGACAGACCTCTTCTTCCAGGGCATCCGCCCGGCGGTGAACGTCGGTGTTAGCGTCAGCCGCGTGGGTTCCTCGGCCCAGATCAAGGCCATGAAGACCGCCGCCGGTCCTATCAAGGGCGAGCTCGCCCAGTACCGGGAAATGGCCGCCTTCGCCAAGTTCGGCTCCGACCTCGACGCCACCACCCAGCGCCAGCTGGCCCGCGGCGAGCGCCTGACTGAACTGTTGAAGCAGCCTCAGTACGCGCCCCTGTCCGTCGAAGAGCAGGTCGCAGTCGTTTACGCCGGCACTCGTGGCTTCCTGGACGGCGTGGCCACCGCCGACGTGGGCCGCTACGAGCAGGAGCTGCTGAAGCACCTACACGGCAAGCATCAGGGTCTGCTGGACACCATTCGCGAGGGCAAGGCTCTGACCGACAAGGTCGAGGCTGACCTGCGCGGCGTGCTGACCGCCTTCACCGCCACCTTCGCCTGAGGCTGGACCGGAACCGCCCGACATGGCCAGCCTCAAGGAAATGCGCAATCGGATCGGAAGCGTGAAGGCCACGCAGAAGATCACGAAGGCGATGCAGATGGTCGCAGCCGCCAAGCTGCGGCGGGCGCAGGACAACGCCCAGAACGCCCGTCCCTATGCCGACCGCATGGCGTCGGTGATCGCAAACCTGGCCGCCGGCGTGTCCGGAGACGGGGCGCCGAAACTCCTGGTGGGCACGGGCTCGGAGACCCGCCAGCTTGTGATCGTCGCCACCTCGGACCGGGGTCTGGCCGGGGGCTTCAACTCCTCCATCGTCCGCATGGCCCGGGAGCGTATCAACCGCCTCCTTTCCGAAGGACGGGAGGTGCGCCTGATCACCATCGGCAAGAAGGCCCGGGACCAGCTGCGACGCCAGTTCGGCGACCGGATCGTCGAGAGCTATGAGGCGGGCGGCAATCCTTCCCTCACCACGGCGCAGGACGTCGCCGCCAAGGTGGCGGATCTCTTCGACGCGGGCGAGATCGACGTGGTCTCCCTCTTGTTCAGCCGGTTCAAGTCGGTGGTCGTTCAGACGCCGACCTTCGTGCAGCTGATTCCCGCCCAGGTCGCCGGCGCCGAACCCGTCGACCTCAAGGGGGCCGGCTACGAGTATGAGCCGGACGCTGAGGGGATTCTGGAGACCCTCCTGCCCCGCAACCTCACCGTCCAGGTCTTCTCGGCCATGCTCGAGAACCAGGCCGGGTTCTACGCCGCCCAGATGGCGGCCATGGACAACGCCACCCGCAACGCCGGCGACATGATCGCCAGCCTGACCCTCCAGTACAACCGTTCACGCCAGGCGCAGATCACCAAGGAGCTGATCGAGATCATCTCCGGCGCCGAGGCGCTCTAACCGAGAGAGTCCGAAACCATGGCTACGACCCCCAAGGCCCCCGCCAAGACGGCCGCCGCGAAGAAGGCTCCCGCCGCTCCCAAGGCGGCCAAGGCCCCCTCGGCCCCCAAGGCCGCCGCTCCGAAGGCTGGCGTCGCCACCGGCCGGATCGTCCAGGTCATCGGCGCCGTCGTCGACGTCGAATTCGAAGGCCACCTGCCGGCGATCATGAACGCCTTGGAGACCTCCAACACCGACCAGCGGACGGGCAAGCCCTTCCGCCTGGTGCTCGAGGTGGCCCAGCACCTGGGCGAGAACACCGTCCGCACCATCGCCATGGACACCACCGAGGGCCTGACCCGCGGCCAGCCCGTGGTCGACACCGGCGCCGGCATCACCGTTCCCGTCGGCCCGGCCACCCTGGGCCGCATCATGAACGTCATCGGTGAGCCGATCGACGAGGCCGGCCCAATCACCAGCGCCTACTCAAGCCCGATCCACCGCGAGGCCCCCTCCTTCGCCGACCAGTCGACGGCGGCCGAGGTCCTGGTCACCGGGATCAAGGTCGTGGACCTGCTCTGCCCCTACACCAAGGGCGGCAAGATCGGCCTGTTCGGCGGCGCCGGCGTGGGCAAGACCGTGACCATGCAGGAGCTGATCAACAATATCGCCAAGGCCTACGGCGGTTACTCCGTGCTGGCCGGTGTGGGCGAGCGGACCCGCGAGGGCAACGACCTCTACCACGAGATGATCGAGTCCAACGTGAACGTCGACCCGCGCAAGACCGGCTCGACCGAAGGCTCGAAGTGCACCCTGGTCTACGGCCAGATGAACGAGCCCCCCGGCGCCCGC
>JBJTEN010000222.1:0-38911 GCA_046092925.1 Phenylobacterium sp.
TCTCGACGCGCTCGAGGAAGACTTCGACCGTGTCGCCGACGGCCAGCTGAGGCTTACCTTCGTCTCCGGCGCCGAATTCCTTGATGGAGACGCGGCCCTCGGTCTTGAGGCCCACGTCAATGATCGCAAAGTCCTTTTCGAGACCCACGATCGTCCCCTTGACCACCTGGCCTTCCATGAAGTCTCGTCCGCCGAGGGACTCGTTCAGGAGGGCCGCGAAGTCGTCGCGGGAAGGGTTCAGGCCAGCATCATCAGCCATGGTGTTCTTTCATCAGTCGGTATGACCCGGGCTTGCGCCGCCGGTCAGGCGGACGGGCTCCCGAAGTCGGGTTGGGGGTGAACCCTAAGGCGCGGTATCCCGCGCCGGTGGATGCCCGCGGCTTGAGAGGAAAGGACGCGATGGGATTTGCCTTCCGGGTCAGGCCCGGTCGGCGCGCGCCGCCTCGACAATGCGGCGGGCCGCATCGGCGGCGTGGTCTATAGTCATTTCGGACGTGTCCAGCAAGACCGCGTCCGGGGCCCGGGCCATGGGGGCGTCGGCGCGGCCGCCGTCCCGGGCGTCCCGCCGGCGGATGTCCTCAAGCACGTCGGCGAGGCTGACGGGCTCCCCCTGGGCGATCAGTTGGCGCCAGCGGCGCTCTGCCCGGACCTCCGGGCGCGCGGTGACGAAGATCTTGGCCGGGGCCCAGGGGGCGATCACCGAGCCGATGTCGCGCCCGTCCAGCACCGCCCCGCCGGGCCGACGGGCGAAGTCGACCTGGGCGGCGTTCAGAGCCGCACGGACCTGCGGGTGGACAGCCACGCGGCTGGCCAGCTCGCCGGCCTGCCGGGTGCGGAAGGCGGGGTCGTCGAGGGCCAGGAGGTCGATGCCGGCGGCGACGTCCGCCGCGGCCTGCGGGTCGTCCGGGTCGACGCCCGCCCGCGACGCCGCGACGCCGACCGCCCTGTAGAGGAGGCCCGTGTCGAGGACAGGCAGTCCATAGGCCTGGCCCAGCCGGGAGGCCACCGTTCCCTTGCCCGAAGCGGCGGGGCCGTCGACGGCGATCACCAGGCCGGCGCTCATTCCGGGCCGATGTCCGCGCCGAGGCCACGCATGAGGTCGACGAAGCCGGGGAAGCTCGTGGCGATCATTCCGGGCTCGTCCACACGGACAGGGCTGTCCGCGGCGAGGCCGAGGACCAGGTGCGACATGGCGATGCGGTGGTCGCCGCGGGTCGTCACCGAGGCGCCGCCCACCGGAGGCCGGTTGGCGCCTGCGCCTGTGACGATCAGACCCTCCGGCTCTTCCTCGACCGCGAGGCCGCAGGCGCCGAGGCCCGCCGCCATAAGGGCGATCCGGTCGCTTTCCGTGACCCGCATCTCGCCGATGCCCCGCATGCGGGTGACGCCCTCGGCGAAGGCCGCCGCGACGGCAAGGATGGGATACTCGTCGATCATCGACGGTGCGCGCTCCGGCGGGACGTCGACGCCCCTAAGGGCCGAGTGGCGGGCTGTGACGTCGCCCACCGGCTCGCCACCCTCGTCCCGCACGCCGGTGATCGCGAGGTCGGCGCCCATCTCCTGCAGGGTGGCCAGGAGGCCGGTGCGCAGGGAGTTCAGCAGGACCCCTTCCACGGTCACCTCCGATCCGGGGGTGACGAGGGCCGCCACGAGGGGGAAGGCCGCCGAAGACGGGTCGCCCGGCACGCGGACGCGGGTCCCGGTCAGGGACTGCCCCCCGGCCAGGGTGATCCGCCGGCCCTCGGGCAGCTCCTCGACCTCCACCCGGGCGCCGAAGCCGCGCAGCATGCGCTCGGTGTGGTCGCGGGTCGGCTCGGGCTCGATCACCACGGTGTCGCCGCGGGCGTTCAGGCCGGCGAGCAGGACCGCCGACTTGACCTGGGCCGACGGCTCGGGGAGCCGGTAGGCGATCGCCCCCAGGTCGCCGCCCCGGACCGTGAGGGGCAGGCGGCCGCCGGACCGGTGCAGGAAGCGGGCGCCCATCTCGACCAGGGGCTTCATCACCCGGTTCATGGGGCGGCTGCGCAGGGAGGCGTCGCCGGTAAAGGTCGCGGCGAGGTCGAAGCCGGATGCGGCGCCGAGGATGAGACGCACGCCGGTCCCGGCGTTGCCACAGTCGATGACATCGGCAGGCTCGGAGAAGCCGCCCCGCCCGACGACGCGCCACCGGCCGCCGCCCAGGGCGTCCACATCAGCGCCGAAGGCGCGCATGGCGGCCGCCGAGCGCAGGACGTCCTCGCCCTCCAGCAGGCCCTCGACCTCGGTGACGCCCTCGGCGAGGGCCGCGAAGATGAGGGCCCGGTGCGAGACGGACTTGTCGCCGGGCGCGCGGACCCTGCCGCGCAGCGGGCCGCTCCGCCGGGCGCTCAGCGCGGCCGTCTGGTCTTGGGAGGACATGTCGGAATCGGGCTCCGGGGCGGGTTGGAACGGGGCGGACACGCCTGAAGGGGCTTTGCTTTTGACAGTGGCGCCGCCGCATGGCAAGGGAGCCGGCTTTCAATCCCACCCTGACCAGAGGCCCGCCCATTGGCCCTTCCTGAACTCGGCGCGAAGCAGATCTGCCCCAGCTGCCAGGCGAAATTCTATGACCTGAACCGCCGGCCGGCTCACTGCCCCAAATGCGGCCACGACTTCGATCCGGACGAAGCTGTCCGGACGCGACGCGTTCGTGCGCGCGCCGCCCCGGTCGGCCGCGACATCGAGGACGAAGCCGAGGACCAGGTCCTCGACGCCGGCGCCGAGGCCGAGGAGGAGGAAGAGGACGACGTCGTCACGCCGGAACTCGACGAGGCGGTGGACGATCCGGTCCTCGTCGTCGATGACGAGGATGGCGAAGTGATTGCTCCCCCCGAGGATGATCTGGCCGCTTTCCAGGAAGAAGACGACCTGGACGACGAGGACGCCGGCGTGCCCTTCCTCGAAGATGAGGAAGATGATTTCGATGATGCCGACCTGGACGGCCTGCCTGGCGAGGGCGGACCTGACGACTAGGATCCGCCACGAGCGGAGGCGGTGTTTTTTCCCCGCAACCGGGGTTGATCACCGCGATGCGCCGGACTAGTTTCCGCGCCTTCCCGACGGAGCCTTCGGCCCCAAGGGGAGCCCGAGACCCCGGGGCTATAGCTCAGTTGGTAGAGCGCTTGAATGGCATTCAAGAGGTCAGCGGTTCGACTCCGCTTAGCTCCACCATGAGGGCCCGCCGGACATCCCGGCGGGCCCTCTCCATGTGAAGCAGGACCGCGAGGACGACCGCAGTCGCGCCATGGAACCCCCGCCGGAACAGAGCGGTCTGGGTCAGCCGGGCGGCCTGAGGTCCACGAGCCCCAGCTTCGCCAGCCACAGAAGGGCGCGTATGCGGGACCGACCGCCCCCGCCCGCCACCGCCATGAAATCTCCAAGTTTCCCGGGGCGCGCCTGCGCCAGCCTGTAGATCTCCCGGATCATGTCTGCAGGCAGGCGAACGGGATCGATCACGTAGGAGGTCATTCTCAGGCGAAGAAGATCCTCCAGAGCCGACTCGCGGCCCGCCGGGGCGCTGACCATCCACTCGGCGGACAGGTTTCGGGTGGGGAAGTGACCGAACAGTGTCGCGGGATCAGGCCGCATGGGCCAGGGATGAGACTGTTCAGGGGCTGTGGCTCTGAGCCTGTCGAGTTCGCCGGCAAGGGCCTGGTAGCGCGCCAGGATCACCGACCAGTCGTATTCGGCGAGGGCGCGCGCCCGGCCTGAGGCGCCCATGCGCGCCCTGAGGTCGGCGCTGTCCGCCAGCTCGGCGAGTCTCCGGGCAAGGACCTGCAGGTCCACCGCCGTGGCCATGCTGTACTGACCGATATAGCGGTCATAGCTGTCCAGCATGAGGGCGTGGCGCAGGGCGAGGTCGATGCCGCCGCCCGGTGGCGGCGTGACGACCGGGATTCGATATCCGTCCTGTCCGTCCCGGACCGTATCGCGATAGCCATTCCAGTCGGACACCACGACCGGCAGCCCCGACGCCATGGCTTCGACCGGCGTGATGCCGAAGGTCTCCTGGATATTGTCGGAGATCGAGACAAAGACATCGGCGGCGGACCAGGCGTTGCGGTAGGCGCTCGGACTGCTCCCTTCGGCGTGCAGGAACCGAACGGAGGGCGCCAGGGTCCTCTGGGCGTCCCGGTAGGACTCCGCGATGGCCTCGTTATGGAACTGGCCCGCCTCGATGCAGACCAGACGCCGTCCCGCCGCCGCGCGCTCGAGCGCCAGGTAGAGAGGCGCCGGGTTGGCCTTGGCGTGGAACGAGAGCCGACCTGCGAAGAGAAAGACGACCTCGTCGGAATCGAGCGCCAACGCCTCGCGGGCGGCGGCGATGTGCGCGGGAGACCGGGTGAGCCCGGCCACGTCGACGCCGAGGGGGATGACCGGAAGCTCGATCTCCGCAAAGCGCGTCGCGCCATAGTGCTCCGCAAGCCAGGCCCTGCGTTCAGCCATCAGGCTGCGCGCCAGGACGACAGCCGCGGCGGAGGTGCAGACCAGGGCGTCCCAGGGCTGAAACGGCGCGCCCGCCAGGTCGCCCAGACTGTCCATGGCGCCCAGGGAGGAGAGGGTATGAGTCACCCCGAAGAGGCTGTAGGCGCCGACGCCCTCCCTGTTGCGATCATGCGCCAGGGCGGTGGGAATGGGCCCCGGATGATAAACCACCCGCGGAAAGCCTTCGGGAGGCGATGTCGAGCCCTGCTCCCGCCACACCAGGCGACCCGTAAAGCCCTCCCGCTGCAGCTGGTCCATCATGGTCCGCGCGGCGCTGCGGCCAAAGCCGTAGACATCCCCCGAAGACCACCTGCCGGCCACAGCACGGAAGAGCGACTTGCCCACGGCCTGCCGGCCCATGAGCTTGGCGTCGGTCGAGTATCCGTCCCCCACATAATGGAGGGCGAAGGGCATCGGTCCTGTCATGGCGCCTTGGTGCGACGTCAGGCGATGCGGCGCAAGCCCGGGATGCAGTCTGAACGCGCATATTGAAAGGGCGCACCCGACGCGCCACATGAGGGCCGGGGCTGGCCGGGCCGGCATCGGACGGTCCGCCCCAGAGTCGCTTTTCCTTGAGGACTCCCATGAACCGGAACCTGCTTTTCGACAGCCCCTTCCTGCTTGGCTTCGAACACACCCGAAGTCAGATCGAGCGTGCAGCAAAGGCCGCCGCCGAGGGCTATCCCCCCTACAATGTCGAGGATCTCGGGGGCGGCGCTCTCCGTATCACCCTCGCAGTGGCCGGCTTCACGCCGGAGACACTGCAGATCACCCTCGAAGACAGGCAACTGACCATAGCGGGTCGGCGGGAGGACGCCGCGAAGGGCGACGCCTTCCTGCACAGGGGCATCGCCTCGCGAAGCTTCATCCGAAGCTTTGTGCTGGCCGACGGAGTCCAGGTGGACCGGGCCGTTCTCGAGCACGGGCTTCTGCACGTGGACCTCAGTCGACCTGAGCCCGAGCGTGAGATCCGGCGAATCCCCATCCAATCGGCAGGCTGAAGGCGGCCGAGGAGCATGAACCATGAGACCTGACCCCAAGACATCGCCGACCCTGTCCCTGAGCCCGGAAGCCTTCGCGGCCCTCGGCGCACCGAACGTGGTCTATGTCCGGCCCGTCCGGGCGGCGGAGATCCTCGCCAGCACCCCGTCCGGGCGAATCGAAGGCTTCGAGCTGGATCCCGACCAGATTCTCTACGCGGTCCACAGGGCCGATGGAGAAAGACTGGCCATCCTGGGTGACCGGGACGCCGCCATGGCCGCAGCCGTGGCGCACGAGCTGGCGCCCGTCTCCGTCCACTGAGACAGAACTCAAGCTGCGGCTGATTCGCTCTGCGCCAGCAGGAACCGGATCGCGTCCGCATCCGTCGCCCGGCGCAGTTGCTCGCGCAGGTCCCCGCGTCGGAGCAGGCGCGAGATTCTGGCCAGGGCGCGCAGGTGCTCGACGCCAGAGTCCGCAGGGGACAGCAAGGCGAAGAAGAGGTCGACCGGCAACCCGTCGATGGCGTCGAAAGGGATGGGCTGGTCGAGCCGAACAACGACCAGGCGGCTGAATGCGAGGCCCGGGACCCGGGCGTGGGGTGCGGCGACACCCTTGCCAAGGCCGGTGGATCCCGCCTGCTCGCGCTCCAGAAGGGCGGCAAGGACACTCGCGGCGTCGAGCCCGAAGTTCTGAGCCGCCTTGTCGGCGATGAGATTCATCACCTGACGGGCGGTCTTCGCGCCGAATCCGACGGCCACTGCGCTGGGTCCGATCAGGTCTGCGATGGCATGGGGATCCGGCACGGTGCACGCTCACTGACGGAAGGGCCTCCGCCAGCGCGGAAGGTCAAGGCTCAGCCCGTCGCGCCGCCAGGTCCTCCCCTTTGGAGGGCCGAGGTGCGCTCGGGATCGATCCAGCCGATGTTACCGTCCGGCCGCCGATACACGACGGACAATCCGCCATGTGCGGCGTTCCTGAACACGATTGTCTGCGAGTCCGTCAAGTCCAGTTCCAGGACAGCCTGAGAAACGGTCAGCGAGGGCACCGTCTTTTCCGTCTCCGCGATCACGAGGGCGGAGGGCGGATCGGAGCTCTCCGGGAGATCGTCGCCATCATCCCAGACCTCCTCCGCCGCCTCGTCGGGCGAGCGCAGGACAAAATAGGCCGCGGTCTCCGCCTGCCTCGCCGCGGAGGCCTGAGCGCGACTCTTGAGCCTGCGCTTGTACCGGCGAACCCGGGTCTCGATCTTGTGAAGCGCGGCGCTGAAGGCGGCGTGCGCGTCGGTGGCCAGGGCGTGGCTTTCAAGGGGTTGTCCGGACGCCAGGAGCACAGAGCAGTCCACCCGGAAGGCGTGCCCCTCTCGGCTGACGACCACATCGGCGGATCCGCCGCGCTCGAAGAGCCTGCCTATGGACTGATTGATTTCGTCGATCACCCGCTCACGCAGGGCCGATCCGACATCGACATGCTTGCCGCTGACCTGAACCTTCATTCCCGTACGACGCCCCTCGGCGGGGCGGAAGTCAACCTCCGGATCAACCCGCAGCCATCAGCAGGCGACGGCGCTCGGTGGAGGAAGGGATGCGCATTGACTCGCGGTACTTGGCGACGGTTCGCCTTGCGATGTCGACGCCGGAGGTCCTGAGGATCTCGACGATCCGGTCGTCGGAGTGAACATCCTCCCCTGGCCGCTCGCCGTCGATAAGCTGCCGGATCCGGTGCCGGACGCTCTCTGCGGAGTGCGCTTCACCCCCGCCTGTGGAGGGGATGGCGGCGGTGAAGAAGAACTTGAGCTCGAAGACGCCGCGGGGTGTTGCGATGTACTTGTTCGATGTCACCCGGCTCACGGTCGACTCATGCATCCCGATGGCGTCGGCAATGGTGCGGAGGTTGAGCGGCCTGAGATGGCCCACGCCGAAGGCCAGAAAGCCATCCTGCTGGCGGACGACCTCCGAAGCGACCTTCAGAATCGTCCGCGCTCTCTGGTCCAGACACTTCAAGAGCCAGTTGGCTTGCGAATGGCAATCGGCGACAAAGGTCTTGTCGGCGTCGGTGCGGGCGCCCGCAGACACCCGCGCGAAATAGCGGCGGTCGACGAGCAGGCGCGGAAGCGTGTCGCTGTTCAACTCGACGTTCCAAAGTCCTTCGGGACCCTGCCGAACGATCACGTCCGGGATCATCGGTACGGACGGCTCGCCGCCGAAGGCCGCCCCTGGACGGGGGCTCAGGGCGCGAACCTCGGCGATCATGTCCTTCAGGTCTTCGTCATCGACGCCGCAAACCCGCTTCAGCGCCGCAAACTCCCGGCGCGCCAGAAGCTCGAGGTGATCGAGCAGTGCGAGCATGGCCGGGTCGCAACGGTCCTTCTCCCTCAACTGCAGGAAGAGACATTCCCTGAGGTTGCGCGCGAAAACACCGACAGGCTCAAAGCCCTGGAGCACCGACAGAACGTCTTCGAGGAGAGATTCCTCGCAGGCGAGGCGCTCGGCGGTCTCGGCCAAATCGGCTCGCAGGTAGCCATCGTCGTCCACCGCATCGATCAGAACCAGGGCAGCGGCGTGCTGCGGGCCCTCCAGTGCCGAAATGGCGAGTTGCTCGGTCAGGTGTTCCCGGAGCGTCATGGCCCCCGCGAAACGCTGCGAGAAGTCCTCGCCGGACTCCGGAAGCGAGCCGCCCGAGCCGGTGCGGGTCCAGTCGATCGTCCCCCCAGCGTCGCCCTCCGGCGCCAGATCCCCGGTAGCCCTTTCCCCGGGCGAGGCTTCTGAATCCTGCGAGATGTCCATGTCCGGCTCCACGCCGGAGTCGGGAATCTCATCCGTGGCGACCACACTGTCGGATCTAGGCGCAGGCGCGTCAGCGTCAGGGTCCGGCTCGACCTCCTCGCGGACAAGGAGGGGATTGCGCTCGAGCTCGGCTTCCAGAAAGGCCTCGAGCTCGATATTCGATAACTGCAGCAGCTTGATCGCCTGCTGCAGCTGGGGCGTGATGACCAGCCCCTGCCCCTGCCGAACCTCGAGCCGTGCGCCAAGCGCCAACTCCGCCTCCTTGGCCTGCTTCTTGCTTGCAGATTAGCCCCGGATGGCAACCGTTTGGTTAACGGCGGGTCACCTCCCGGAAGATTTCGACTCCGGCAGGGACTCGATGAAGGCGCGGACATCGGCGGCGGAGCGGTCCGGAATCTGTTCCATGGGAACATGGCCGGCCTCCGGATAGAGGATCAGGCGTGCGCCGGGAATGAGCTCACCCAGCCGCCGGCCAACCTCAGGGGGCACGACCACATCCTTCTCGCCATGCATCACAAGGGTCGGGACCGAGACCCCGGCGACCGCCTCCGGGGAAACACGGTTCGGTCTCTCCCGGCCCGCGAGGATCATTTCCCTTCGCCCCGGCGCCAGGGCCAGTTCGACATACCGGTCCACGAGGGCCGGCGTGACCAGGGTCTCATCCACATAGGCCCGCCTCAGGCCCGGCTCCGCGAGCGGGCGGGGATCAAGAGTGCGCAGTGCGGCGCGTCCCACCGGATTGGCCATCACCCGGAAGACGGCCGGCGGGCCTTCCCTGGGTTCAGCGCCAGGTTCAGCCTCCGGTCGGGGCCCGACGGACGCCACGAGAATCAGCCCCCGCAGGCGGTCCGGATGGCTGAGGGCGAAGTTCCAGGATGCGCCGCCCCCCATGGAGTTCCCCGCCAGGACGAAGGGGCCCAGATCGAGCCGCCGGGTCAGCTGGTCGATGACCTCCACCTGTCCGGCGGTGGACATCCGGTAGCCAGGCGGGGTCATGGTCAGGCCGTGAGCCGGCAGGTCCAGGGTCACCACCCGGTAGGTGTCGCCGAGGCGGGCCACCCAGGGCTCCCAGGTATCGAGATTGGCCGCGAAACCATGGACCAGAACCAACGGGGGGCCGTTGGCCTGGCCCTGGTCGCGATAATGGACGCTGACGCCGTTCTCGAGGGTGACGAACTTCGACGTCGGGTTGGCGTACTTGGCCTTGAGGGTCTCGTACGGAATGTCGCGGGCGCAGCCGGCGAGGGTGGCTGCGAACAGGGCGGCCGCGGCGACGGCCAGGGTCCTCAGGGGCATCCGAATCTCCGGTTCAGTCCAGTCCGAGCCGCACAAACTGCGACTCCGGTGCGTCGATCGCTTTCAGGGCGAGGCTGAGGCGACGCGCCGCGTCGGCCTCCGGCGCCTGTCCCGCCAGGTTGCGGACCTCCTCGGGATCGGAGGTCCTGTCGAAGAGATAGTGCCCCGAAGACCGGGTGCGCGCCCAGAACGGCAGGAGATCGCCTTCGCCATAGGGCTGATGAATGACAGGTATCTCCGAGCCGGGCATACGGTCCAGGAAGGCGCGGTGATCCGGCGGAGGAAGCGCCACATGACGGTCGATCAGGTGGGTGGGCATGGTCGACCAGCGGTTGGACATCATGGACAGGGGCGCATTCGGCCCGACAGGCGCCCGGGCGTACTTCCATTCCCGGGTGACCAGATGAACCTCGCGCCCCCACACCCCGGTGAGCAGATGGTCCCGGACGCTGTCGCACTCGCCCCTGAGAAGCGGCAGGAGGGACCTGCCATGGGTCCTCTGCCGGACCTGGACGCCGAACAGGTCGGCGAGGGTGGCGAACAGGTCGACGCTGGTGGTCAGGGCGCTGCAGGCGCCGGGCGCAATCCCCGGATGGCGGATCATGAGCGGGATATGGCCCAGGGTGTTGTAGACGGGAACGCCGGGCTTTCCCCAGATGTCCTTCTCACCGAGATAGTGGCCGTGGTCCGTGCACACCACGACGAGGGTGTCATCCGCTAGCCCCTTGTCCTCGATCGCCCTGAAGACCCGGCCCAGCCAGTGGTCGATCATCGAGAGCTTGGCCCCGTAGCTGGCCCTGAGACGGCGCGCGGAAGCCTCGTTCAGGACCCCCTTCGCCAGCGCCCCCTGCATGTACGGCGGCCAGATCATCGGCGGCCCCTCGTAGTCCGGGTCGTACATGGAGGCCCAGGGCTCAGGCGTATCAAAGGGTTCGTGGGGGTCGAATTCGTCGATGAACAGGAAGAACCGGTCATGCCAGCCGGCGTTTTCCTCGATCCAGCGCGCGGCGGCGGCCATGGTCCTTGGACCCGGGAAGTCGGACTCGTCGCGGAACCATCCCCTGCTGTCGTGATAGGGCATGTGATCCCGTCCGAAGATGGGCGCGCCGGCCCAGCCGGGATCAGGGCGGGTCTTCCAGGGATCGCCCTCGTGCCCGCGCTCGTAGGCCCATGCGGTGAAGTCCACATGGTAGTTCTCGCCGCCGGTCTCGAACAGGTGAGGGTGGTCGGAGATGAGCTGGGAGACCACGCCGGCCTTGTGCAGCTCGTAGGTGATGGCGTCTTCCCAGATCTCCACCGAACCCCAGGCCCGCCAGAGGAAGTCGAGGGCCCCGCAGAGGATGTCATGCCGGGCGGGCATGCAGGGAAGAGAGCCCGTATGGTGGTTGTCGAACCGCACGGCCGTTCGGGCGAAGGCGTCGAGATTGGGGGTGGCGAATTCGGTTCCGCCATAGGCGCCGAGCATGTGCCGGTTCAGGCTGTCGAGGAGAATGACGACGGCGTTTCGCGGCATGGGACCCCTTCTTCTCTCTTGCCCGCCCACCGGTCGGGGGCGTGGACCTTCAGGCGAACTGGTCCCCGAGATAGACCCGCCGAACCTCCGGATTGTCGACGATCTCGGCCGGCGTTCCCTCCAGGAGAAGCTTGCCCGCATGGATGATGGCGGCGCGGTCGATGATGTCCAGCGTCTCGCGCACATTGTGGTCGGTGATCATGATTCCAATGCCGCGCGCCCTCAGATAGCCGATGACGTCGCGGATGTCGGCGATCGCAAGGGGATCAATGCCTGCGAACGGCTCATCGAGCAGCATGTAGGCGGGTTCGGAGGCGAGGGCCCGGGCGATCTCGACGCGTCTCCGCTCTCCGCCGGACAGGGAGACCGCCGGTGACTTCCTGAGGTGATCGATCCGGAGTTCGGCAAGAAGTCCCGAGACGGTCTCCCGAGCCCGGCGCGGGTCGGGCTCCCGCAGCTCGGCGACCGACATGACGTTCTCCTCGACGGTCATGCCGCGGAAGATTGACGGCTCCTGGGGCAGATAGCCGAGCCCCATCCGGGCGCGCTGGTACATCGGCTGGTCGGTTATGTTCTCCCCGTCCAGCCAGATCGCACCCTGATCGGCGGCGACCAGACCGGTGATCATGTAGAAGCAGGTGGTCTTGCCCGCGCCATTAGGCCCCAGCAGCCCCTTGACTTCGCCCCGGCCCAGCCGAAGCGAAACGCCCTTGACCACCGCCCTGCCGCGGTAGGTCTTGCCAATCTGGTCCACGACCAGACCCTCCTGTTCAGGAGCCTTGCTCATCGGCGTCTACTCTTGAGGCTGGGGGGCGCCCCCCGGGAAGATCACGGTCCGGACCCTCTGCCCCCCCGTTCCGCCGCCGGCTTCCATACGGGCGTCCCCGGTGGCTGTATTCACCACCAGTCGGTCACCCTTCATGACATCCTGCCCCCGCGAGGCGACCACGGACCCCGTGACGGTCAGGATCCGGGTTTGCGCGTCATAGACCGCCCGGTCGCCCCGGATCCGCTGCTCTGGCGTGACGTAGAAGACCGTACCTGTGGCCTCCATGCTCAACAGTGCGCTGCTGCAGCCGTCCTTGCCTCCCGCCTCGGGGGCATAGACGATCTTCAGCAGGTCCGCCCGAAGTCGGCTTGTTTCCTGCAGCGCTTCGGCCCGGCCGCTGTAGATGGCGGCGCATTGGCTGTTCACCAGCTCAAGCTGGTCTGCGGTGATGTCGACCGGCGCCCGGGAGTTCCGGGCCAGCTGGGCGTGGGCCGACAGCGGCGCAAAGATGGTGAGGGCGGAGGCCAGAGCGGCCAGCCCTGAAACCAGACCTGCGAGGAGATGCGTCTGGCGGCCAACGGGGAGGTGTCTCATCTACAGTCGTCCCTGGGCTCAGGGCCCGGTTCCCGGCTCGAGGCGGGTCCTGACCCCGCCTCCGAACACGAGACGGTCGCCCCTGTCATATACGCCATAGGACCTTGCGATGATTTCTCCAAGCGAACCCACACCCTGAATGGCGCCGTCCCCCACCAGTTCGCCGAGGAGGGTGTCGAACCTGGAGGCGCCGGTGGCGAAGCTGATGTCCCCGCTGCTGAGCCGGACGTCGCCCGACAGCTTCAGGAGGTGCCCGGACTCGTCGAAGTCACCCTTCAGGGCGGAGACGCGGATCGGCTCCTGGGGATCGCGGCTGAGCACGAGGACCGGCCGGTCCAGGAGAACCCGGTCGTAATCGTCGGGGTCCCGGGTCGCCGTCTGCGCGGTCAGGGTGAAGGCCCGCCCCCTCCGGTCCTGTCCTACGAACTTGGGTTTCACCAGCTGGATCGGCGTCTGGGCCTCCACCGGGCGTGTCCCCGGGCCGGACAGCGCCGCCACAGCGACATAACCGGCGAGACCGAGCAGGATGACGCCGATCAGGGCCGGCAGGAGCCGCCGAAGGAAGCGCACCGTCTGAGAGCGCCGGCGCCAGGCCAAGGCCTCATGCGAGGGGCGCGAGCCCTGATGGAGAATGCTCTCGGTCATGGCCGACAGTCCGCCCCGGCCTTATGCATGTGCGAAGATATCGGTCTCCTCCCAGCCGGCCAGGTCAAGCAGGGCCCGGTGCGGCAGGAAGCGGAAACAGGCGTCGGCGAGGTCGGCGCGGCCTTCCCGGCGAAGCATGTCGTCCAGCCGCTCGCGTAGCCGGTGCAGGTGCAGGACATCCGACGCCGCATAGGCGATCTGCTCGGAAGACAGCACCGCCGCCCCCCAGTCCGAGCTCTGCTGCGCCTTGGACATGTCGACGCCGAGGAGCTCCCGGGACAGGTCCTTCAGTCCGTGCTTGTCCGTATAGGTCCGGGCCAGCTTGGAAGCGATCTTGGTGCAGTAGACGGGCGCCGTGACCACACCCAGGTGCAGGCGGAACATGGCGATGTCAAAACGCCCGAAGTGCAGGATC
Source organism: Phenylobacterium sp. (assembly GCA_046092925.1). GTDB lineage: Bacteria > Pseudomonadota > Alphaproteobacteria > Caulobacterales > Caulobacteraceae > Phenylobacterium. The sequence continues at coordinate 13,500 of JBJTEN010000222.1, forward strand.
TTGGTGACGGCCGGGTCGGCGAGCAGGGCCCTCAGGTTGGGCGCGTCATAGCCGGGCCGCGACAGCCGGACCAGGTGGGCGTCGCCGTCGCCGGCCGAGAGCTGGACCACGCACAGCGGGTCTCGGCCCAGGCGCAGGCCCATGGTTTCGGAGTCCACAGCCACGGAGTCGACACCCTCGAAAAGGCCGTCGGGAAGATCACCTTCATGAAGATAGTTCGCCACGGTCCGCCGTCTCCGCCGTCTCCGCCGGTTGATTGTGCTTCGTCCCCCCCGGAGGAGGACGGTGGTGCCCAGGAAAGGACTCGAACCTTCACGGCCGTTAAGCCACTGGCACCTGAAGCCAGCGCGTCTACCAATTCCGCCACCTGGGCCCGATCCGTCGGACCGTGCGAGGGCGCTTCCTTAGGGCCAAGTCCCCGCCCGGTCAACGGGCATGCAGACTCTGGCGCAGGCGCTGATTGCAGGCCGGCGAGGCATCGTCTATCCCCACTGTCCTGTCCTGTCCTGCACCGCGGAGCCCAGACGTCATGCCCGACCTCGTCACCGTGTTCGGCGGTTCCGGTTTCATCGGCGCCCAGATTGTCCGGGCCCTCGCCCGGCGAGGCGCCCGCATCCGGGTCGCGGTGCGTCAGCCTCATCTGGCGCACGCCATGCGCCTCATGGGCGATGTCGGCCAGGTGGAGGTGGTGCAGGCCAATGTGAGGGATCCGGGATCGGTGGCGCGGGCTGCAGACGGGTCCGACGCCGTGGTCAACCTCGTCGGCCTGCTCTTCGAGACCGGGCGCCAGACCTTCCAGGCCGTCCATGTGGACGCCGCCAGGACCCTTGCGGAAGCCGCCTCCGCCGTCGGCGCCCGGATGGTCCAGATGTCCGCCCTCGGCGCCGATCCGGCCTCCGGATCCCGGTACGCGCGGACCAAGGCCGGGGGCGAGGCGGCCGTCCGGGAGGTCCTGCCTTCCGCGGTCATCCTTCGCCCCTCGATCGTCTTCGGACCCGGCGACGACTTCTTCAACACGTACGCCGAGATGGCGGTGGTGAGCCCGTTCCTGCCGCTGATCGGCGGCGGGCGCACCCGCTTCCAGCCGGTCTTCGTCGGGGATGTCGCGCGGGCGGCGGCGGCGGTGACCCTGGAGTCCCAGCATGCGGGCCGCACCTTCGAGCTGGGCGGGCCCGGAGTCTTCACCTTCCGGGAGATTCTTGACCTGATCCAGAAGGAAACCGGCCGCCGGCGGCTCTATGCGCCCTTGCCCTTCTCTGTCGCCAGCCTCGTGGGGACGCTCTGCACGCCCCTCGCCCTCACCCCGATGGCCCCGCCCCTGACGGCGGACCAGGTCGAGCTTCTCAAGGTCGACAACGTCGTTTCCGGACAGTTCCCGGGACTCGCTGACCTGGGCGTCGCGCCCGAGACCGTAGAGGCCATTCTGCCGACCTACCTCTACCGGTTCCGCAGGGGCGGACAGTTCGCCGGGGCGTCTGGCGGGGTCGCAGCCTGAGTCAGGCCGAGCCGAGCAGGACAAGCCCTGCGGCGCCGACAACGATCCGCCACCAGCCGAAGGGCGCGAAACCCGCGCGACCGACGATCTCGAGCATGAACTTCACGACGGCGTAGCCGACGATGAAGCTGACCAGGAAGCCAAGCGCCAGGAGACCGATCCTGTCACCCTGGATGTCCCCGCGGCTGGACCAGAAATCGAGGACGAAGGCGCCGGCCATGGTGGGCATGGCGAGGAAGAAGGAGAATTCCGCCGCCGCCTTCTTTTCGACCCCCATCAGCATGGCGCCGACAATGGTCCCGCCGGAACGCGAGACGCCGGGGATCAGGGCAAGGGTCTGGAAAAGACCAATGATCAGCGACGTCCTTAGGCTGAGGGCCATGGCGTCGTTCTCCCTGGCCGGCGGGGCCCGGCGGTCAATGACGAGGAGCACCACACCGCCAATGATCAATGACCAGCAGATGAGCCTGGGGCTCTCGAAGAGCACGCCTTTGATAAGGTCATGCAGCAAGGCGCCGGCGAGGGCGCCGGGCAGGAAGGCGACCAGGACGGACATCACGAAGTGACGTGATCTCTGGGAGACCGGGAGGCTCGTCGCCACGTCCCACAGCTTCCGGAAGTAGAGGGCGACCACGCCGAGTATCGCGCCAAGCTGGATCAGGACAATGAAGGTGTCCCAGAAGCCCGGCGGCAGGCCGAGGGCCATCTTCGCCAGCAGCAGGTGACCCGTGGAGGAGACCGGAATGAACTCGGTGAGCCCCTCGACCACCCCCAGGATTATGGCGGAGATCCATTCGGGCATGGGCGGTTCCTCATCCAGGCTCCGCCCGGCGGTCGAGCGGATAGCTGCGCTCCAGCCGATAGCGTGATCCGTCGGGACCGCGCCAGCTTGAATACAGGCCGAAGCGGTCAACCCGGAATTCCGGCGTCCTCAGGACTTCGGCGAAGCTGAGCCATCCGGCCACAGCCTCCGGCGAAGGACGGTTCAGGTAGGCGAGGGTGACGTGAGGCGTATAGGTCCGGGCGTCCGGCGGCAGACCTGCGCGCCGTCCGGCGATCTCACATGCACGCGCCAGCCGGGACAGGGGCGCGCAAGGCGCCACCCTGGCCCAGACCGCGTGAATGTCGCGCCCCTCGCCGACGGCGCCGGCCCCGGCGAGCTGAAGGGTCAAGGGCGCGCCTCCGATCCTGGAGAGTTCGGCGTCGAGATCATCGGCGAGGTCCCCGGGCAGGTCTCCTGCGAACTTCAGGGTGATGTGAAGAGCCTCACGGGGACGCCAGTCGGCGCCGCGCAGGTTCTGCTGGAAGGGAGCCAAAGCTTCGGCGACCTCGTCCGGCAGACTCAGGGCGGCGAACAAACGGATCATGGCGACAGCCTACCGTCGCGATATGCTTGCACAAGACGCCCGCTGCACCGATATTCTCCCCACGCCCGCTCTGGGCGAACGGAAAGGACCCTCGTTCGATGAACGACTTCAACAACAGGTCGGCCCATACCGGTCTGGTGGATCGCGCCGACATGGCCGTCGACGCCAGCCTGCGACAGTTCATGCTCGGCGTCTACAACAAGGTTGCACTGGGCCTGGTGGTTTCCGGGGCCATGGCCTGGTTCACCGGCATGTTCCCGCCGGTGCGCGACCTGATGTACACAGTGTCCGCCGACGGCCGGATGGCGGGCATGACCCCGCTTGGCTGGATCGTCAGCTTCGCGCCCCTCGCCATCATCCTCTTCTCAAGTTTCTCCAAGGGCGGGCAGACCCCCCGGGGCGCGGCCATCGCCTACTGGAGCATCGTCGTCCTCATGGGCGCCTCTCTCGGCGTCCTGACCCTGGTTTACACCGGTCAGGCTCTGGCCTCGACCTTCCTGATCACCGCCATCGCCTTCGCGGCCCTGTCCCTTTACGGCTACGCCACCAAGCGTGACCTTTCGGGCCTTGGCAGTTTCCTGATCGTGGGCCTGATCGGCCTGGTCCTGGCCTCGCTGGTCAACATCTTCCTGAAGCTGCCCATGATGAGCTTCGTCATCAGCGTCCTCGGCGTCTTCATCTTCGCGGGCCTGATCGCCTTCGACACCCAGCGCCTGAAGATGATGTACTATGACCTTGGCGGCGATGAAGGCTCCACCGCGGTGGCCACCAACTACGCGGCCCTGAGCCTCTACCTGAACTTCATCAACCTGTTCCAGTTCCTGCTCAGCCTGCTGGGCGAGCGCCGCTGACAGACGCGAAGGTTCCGGTTCCGGGCCCCGGCAGGTGACTGCCGGGGCCTTTTTCTTTCCGCTCAGTCGACGACCCGGAATCGGCGGGAGTCGAACACGGTGAGCACCTGGGCCAGGTCATGGCCCCGTTTCAGGATCATGCCGCCTTCGCCAATCACCGCCCAGGCGCCCTGCCGGCGGGCCAGGGCCGGACGTTTCTCGATCCGGTAGGCAGGGGCCTCGGAAGAGCGGCGGAAGACCGAGAACACGCAGGCGTCAGGCAGGGGATCGATGGCGTAGTCCTTCCACTCGCCTGCGGCGACCATGCGACCGTAGAGGTTCAGGATGCGGGTGAACTCCGCACGTTCGAAGAAGACGCGGCCCGGAGGTCCGGCCGCCGGGAAGGAGTCCGCCGACATGCAGGCAGGTTAGCCCCCCCTCGCCGCATCGGGCAATCGCCACGGGGGCAAACAACAGGCCCCGAAAAGACCTTATTTCGGTCGCGAGGCCGCCCGATAGCTCCCCGAAGTTGTCCTTGTCGGCTGGCCGGAACCGAATCCCGGGCTTCTGAACAGCCCCCCCAGCCCCCCGTCCGGGGTCGCTTCGAGGTCCAGCCGACACCCCAGCCCGTCCCTTCGAAGCGGCTCGCCTCAGGCGGAAGGCCGGCTTCGTTCTGATGACAGGATGCGGCCGCCGCGCGGCGCCTGGACGATCACGACGGTGACAAGTCCGGGCTCAGACGCCTCGGGCAGGTTCCAGGCCAGATCCCGGCCTCGCCAGGTTCCGAGTCTCCGGAGTTCACGGACAGCATTGACCGCCACGACCGTCTGACCACGATTGTCGCCTCTCCTGACCTGGACGCTGCGCGGTCTTGGATCGTACCTCACCATCCAGACCTCTGCGCCGCCTCTCGGGGCCCGACCGGCGGCGACCCTGGCCCGGGTCGCCGTCAGGCTGATCCGGGGCCCAGCCGGCGCCTGCGCCGCGCGGGTGATCAGGGTTTCGAGCAGCTCCGGCTCCAGGGCGCCGCCCTGCCCGCGTCCGTCGACCACCACCTGGGGCGTGTAGGGCTCTCCCAGTTCGAAACGGTCGATATAGGCCTTCTGGCGTCTTGCGAATTCGGGACGGGCCAGGGTGTCGGTCCACCCCAGATAGTCCCAGTAGTCGACGCTGAAGGTCAGGGGCAGGACGTCGCGCCGGGACGACAGCGCCTCCATGACGTCCCCGGCGCCCGTACAGGAGGCGCAGCCTTGCGCCGTGTAGAGTTCGACGACGACAGGGGCGCGCGTCGCCGCCTGGGCCAAGGCGGGCGCAAGCACAAGGAAACAGGCGATAAGGGCTCCTCGCATCGGCCCGCACATAATCCCAGTTGTCAGACGCGCCCGATCAAGAAGGCGTGAAGCCCGCCCGCCGCGCCCCCCCGGGGGAGGGCGCGGCGGGGAGGTTCAGCCCTGGGCGTCGCGCGCCAGGTTTCTAAGAACGTAGTTCAGGACACCGCCGTTTCGGAAGTACTCCAGCTCGGTCGGCGTATCGATCCGGCAGCGTACGGGGAAGCGGGCGATCCGCCCGTCGCCGGCGCGGTAGAGCTCCACGGTCAGCTGGCGGCGGGGCGACAGGTCCGAAAGGCCGCGGATGGAGACGATCTCCTCGCCGGTCAGGTTCAGCTTCTGCCAGCCGTCCTGGATGAACTGCAGGGGCAGGACGCCCATGCCGACCAGGTTGGACCGGTGGATGCGCTCGAAGCTCTCGGCGATGACCGCCCGGACGCCCAGCAGCTTGGTGCCCTTGGCCGCCCAGTCGCGGGACGAGCCCGTGCCGTACTCCTTGCCCGCAAAGATCACCATCGGCCGGCCCTCGACCTGGTAGCGCATGGCGGCGTCGTAGATCGCCATGGTGTCGCCCGAGGGGAAATGACGGGTCACGCCGCCCTCGATCTCCGGCGTGATCCGGTTGCGGATGCGGATGTTGGCGAAGGTGCCCCGCATCATCACCTCATGGTTGCCCCGGCGGGCGCCATAGGAGTTGAACTCGGTGGTCGGCACCTGGCGCTCGCGCAGGTAGACCCCGGCCGGGGAGCTGGCCTTGATCGAACCCGCCGGCGAGATGTGGTCGGTCGTGATCGAGTCGCCGAACACCCCCAGGATCCGCGCCTCGATCACGTCGGTGACCGGCTCGGGCTCCATCTTCATGTCCTGGAAGTAGGGCGGGTTCTGGACGTAGGTGGAGCCCATGTCCCAGGCGTAGGTCTGGCCGCCTGCGACCTTGATGCCCTGCCAGTTCTTGTCGCCCTTGAAGACGTCGGAATAGCGGGTGGCGAACATCTTCTGGGTGACGTGCTTGCGCTGCAGCTCGGCGACCTCGGCCGAGGTCGGCCAGATGTCCTTCAGGTAGACCGGCTTGCCGTCCTTGCCCTCACCGATCGGATCGCTGGCCAGGTCGATCAGTATGTTGCCGGCCAGGGCGTAGGCCACCACCAGGGGCGGCGAGGCGAGATAGTTGGCCCGGGTGTCCGGATTGACCCGGCCCTCGAAGTTGCGGTTCCCCGACAGGACCGAACAGGCCACCAGGTCGGCGGACTGGATGGTCTCGGAAATGGCCTCGGGCAGGGGCCCGGAATTGCCGATGCAGGTGGTGCAGCCATAGCCGACCAGGTTGAAGCCGAGAGCGTCCAGGCTCTTGGTCAGGCCGGCGGCCTTCAGGTAGTCGGTCACCACCTGGCTTCCGGGGGCGAGGGAGGTCTTCACCCAGGGCTTCACCTTCAGGCCCTTCTCCACCGCCTTCTTGGCCACGAGGCCGGCGGCGATCAGGACGCTGGGGTTGGAGGTGTTAGTGCAGGAGGTGATGGCGGCGATCACCACATCCCCGTCGCCGAGGTCGTAGGACTCGCCGTTCACCGCCGCGCGCGGGGCGCCCGGCTCGCGGCCGAACTCCTTGCCGAGGGCGGCGCGGAACTCGGCGGCGGCGTCGCTGAGCAGGACGCGGTCCTGGGGCCGCTTGGGGCCGGCCAGGGAGGGCTGGACCGTGCCGAGGTCGAGCTCCAGGGTGTCCGTGAAGACGGGCTCGGGATCACCAGGCTCGGACCACAGGCCCTGGGCCTTGGCGTAGGCCTCCACCAGGCCGACCCGGGCGGGGTCGCGGCCGGTGGCGCGGAGATAGTCGACGGTAGCCTGGGTGACCGGGAAGAAACCGCAGGTGGCGCCATATTCCGGAGCCATGTTGGCGATGGTCGCCTCGTCCTCGAGGGTCAGGCCGGCGAGGCCCGGGCCGAAGAACTCGACGAACTTGCCGACCACGCCCTTCTTGCGGAGCATCTGGGTGACGGTCAGCACCAGGTCGGTGGCGGTGGCGCCGTCCGGCAGATCGCCGGTCAGGCGGAAGCCGATGACCTCGGGAATCAGCATGGGGATGGGCTGGCCCAGCATGGCGGCCTCGGCCTCGATGCCGCCCACGCCCCAGCCCAGAACGGCGAGGCCATTGATCATGGTGGTGTGGGAGTCGGTGCCGACCACGGTGTCGGGATAGGCGACGGTGTCGGCGCCCTCCTCGCCGGTCCAGACGGTCTGCGCCAGGTATTCGAGGTTGACCTGGTGGCAGATGCCGGTGCCGGGGGGCACGACGCGGAAGTTGTTGAAGGCCGACGAGCCCCAGCGCAGGAAGCGGTAGCGCTCGATATTCCGCTCGTACTCGCGCTCGACGTTCTCGCCGAAGGCCTTGGAGGTGCCGAAATGGTCCACCATGACGGAGTGGTCGATGACCAGGTCGACGGGGTTCAGCGGGTTGATCTTCTCGGGATCGGCGCCGAGCTTGGTCATGGCGTCGCGCATGGCGGCCAGGTCGACCACCGCCGGAACGCCAGTGAAGTCCTGCATCAGGACCCGGGCCGGGCGGAAGCTGATCTCATGCTCCACCGAACCCTTGTTGTCGAGCCAGGCGGCCAGGGCCTTGAGGTCGTCGGCGCCGACCGTCTCGCCATCCTCGTTGCGCAGCAGGTTTTCCAGCAGCACCTTCATCGAGGCCGGGAGTCGCGATACGCCGGCAAGACCGGCTTCCTCGGCGGCCGGAAGGCTGTAGTAAACGTAGGTCTTGTCTCCCACCGTGAGTTCGCGGCGGGTCTTGAGGCTGTCGATTGACGCCATGTCAGGGATCCTTCCTCTGTTCCGGACCGCACACCTATCGAACCGGAGATCGCGCGCCCTTGCGGGCGGACACACAGCGTTCGCCCCGGCGCCGCGAACGCCCTCCGGGACGAGTGCGGCCGGGGGCGTCATAGCCCTTCGGCGGGGCGGCGTCCATGCGCGCGCCGGGAGGAAATCTTGAACCTCTCGCTACAGATCGAGGACCTGGCCCTGTCGAGGGGCGGACGGCGCCTGTTTTCCGGGCTGAAGCTCGACCTCGCGGCCGGTCAGGCCTGCGCCCTGACCGGGGCCAACGGCTCGGGCAAGACCAGTCTTCTGCGCGCGGTGGCGGGTCTTGGCGCCATAGACGCCGGCCGGATCGCCTTTGGAGAGACAGACCTCGACCAGGCGCGGGCCGGCGGCCTTCATCTGCTCGGTCACCTCGACGGCCTGAAGGGATCGCGCACCGCGGGAGAGGAGCTGGACTTCTGGACCGGCTGGCAGGGCGGGACGCCGGACGGGCTGAAGGCGGCGGTCAGCCGGCTCGATCTGCACCGCCTGCTGGACCTCGAGGTTCGCCGGCTGTCGGCCGGGCAGAGACGCCGCCTCGCCCTGGCAAGGCTCCTTGCGGCCCCAAGGCCGCTCTGGCTCCTGGATGAGCCCCTGAGTCCCCTGGACTCCCACTGGAGGGCTACGGCCCTCGCGATCATGGCGGATCACCTCGACCGGGGGGGGCTGATCCTGGCGGCGGTTCACGATCCTCTCCCGGTCGCCGCCCTCACCCTGGAGATCCGCCCTTGAACGCCGCCCTCAGTCTTCTGCGGCGCGAGATCGCCCTCGCCTGGGGGCGGGGCGGCGGCCTCATGGTGACCGGCGGATTCTTCGCCGGGGCGACGCTTCTTCTGCCCCTGGCGTCAGGCCCCGAGCCCGACCGGCTGGCCCAGGTGGCGCCAGGAGCGGCCTGGACCGTCCTGGCCCTCTCCGCGCTGCTGGGTCTGGAGCGGCTCTTCGAACGGGACTTCGAGGATGGAGCGCTTGACCTTATGGCCCATGCGCGACTTCCCCTGGAGGCGATCTGCGCCCTGAAATGCCTTGGGCACTGGCTGGCGACCGGCGCGCCTCTGGCCCTGCTCGCCCCGGTCGCGGCTATCGCCCTCGGGGCGCCGACCAGCCTGGCGCCCCTGCTCTTCGCCTGCGCCCTGGCCGGGGGCCTCGCCTTCGCCTTCACCGGGGGGATCGGCGCCGCCCTGAGCCTTGGCGCCCGGCGCGGAGGGCTGCTGACGGCGGTGATTGTCCTGCCTCTGTTCGTGCCGCCGGTGATTTTCGGCGGAGGAGCACTGGACGCCTTCAGCTCCGGACTGTCCTGGCGCGCCGGTTTCGCCCTCCTGGGCGCTTACGCCGCCGCGGCCGTCGCCCTTGGCCCCCTGGCCATGGCCGCCGCATGCCGAAACGCCCTGTCCTGACCCGATAGGCGAGCGGCCGCGACGGAAACCCGCCGGCGGCGCGTTCAGGTCACCGAGGGGCGTCTCCAAGGAGCAAAGACATGATCCGTTCACGTTTCGCGGCCGCCGGCATCGCAGGGGCGTTCGCCCTCGCCGTCGCCGGCGCAGGCCTCGCCCAGACCCCGCCCCCCGCCGGCGCGCCGTCCGGCGCCATGGGGGCGATGAAGATGAAGCGGCCTGACCCAGAGGCCCAGGCCCAGCGGCTTCGCGACGTCCTGCAGTTGACGCCGGCGCAGGAGCCGGCGCTGAAGACCTTCCTCGAGGCCGTGAAGCCTGCAGAGCGGATGAAGCCCGCCGAAACGCGCGCGGCGGACCTGACCACGCCCGAGCGCCTGGACCGGCAACGGGCCCGGATGGTGGAGCGCCTTGCGGCCTTCGACCGGCGAGCTGCGGCCACCCGCACCTTCTACGCCCAGTTGACGCCCTCCCAGAAGAAGGCCTTCGACGCCCTGCCGCCGTCGGGCCGCGACCGGCGGGAGGTCCGGGTTGAGCGCCGCATGATGGACCTGCGTTCCGGGGGCGGGCCCGAGGCGCCTCGCTAGGCCGGAGGTCCGCGCCAGCGGCTTTCCATTGCCGCCGGCGCGGACCGAGGCTAAGGGGCGGAGCATGACGCAGGCGCTCGCCTTCCTCTACAACCCCCACCGGTTCATGGCCTTCTCGGCCTGGGCGGCGCCCGTGCTCGGAACCCTCGCCCTCGCCCTTGCGGCGGCTGGTCTCTGGCTGGGCTTCACGGCCCCTGAGGACTACCAGCAGGGCGACACCGTCAGGATCATGTTCATCCATGTACCCGCCGCCTGGCTGGGGCTCTTCGTCTATGTCTGCCTCGGCGGCGCAAGCTTTCTTTCCCTGGTCTTCCGGCAGGCCCTGGCCGACGCCGCGGCCCGCGCCGCGGCGCCCATTGGCGCGGTGTTCACGGCCCTGGCCCTCGCCACCGGCTCGCTCTGGGGCAAGCCCATGTGGGGCGCCTGGTGGGTGTGGGACGCCCGGCTGACCAGCGTCCTCGTCCTGTTTCTCTTCTATCTCGCCTACATGGCCCTGCGGGCCGCCATCGATGACGAGGCCAAGGGCGCCCGGGCGGCGGCCATCCTGGCCATGGTCGGCCTGATCAACGTGCCCATCGTCCACTGGTCGGTGGAATGGTGGAACACCCTTCACCAGGGCCGGACAGTGTTCGCCGCAGGGGGATCCCGGGCTGCGACGGTCTTCCTGGCGCCGCTTTTCCTGATGACCCTGTCTTACATGGCCGCGTTTGGCGCCCTCTGGCTGGTGCGGATCCGCGGCGAGGTCTGGCGGCGGCGGGCCGCCGCGGCGGAAAACCGGCTGGCGAGGTGACCATGCTTGATCTGGATCCCGGCCCCTACGGCTTCTACATCTGGACCTCCTACGGGCTCAGCGCGGCCGCGCTGGCCTGGCTGGCGGTGTCGAGCCTGACCTTCGCCCGGCGCTGGCGACGGCGGGCGCAAGACCTCGAAGTCCGCCTCAGGGCGGAGGAGGCGCGGGGGACAGACCTCCGGTGAAGAGATTCCTCGCCTTCGCGCCGGTGGCGATCCTGGTGGCGCTTGGCCTCCTGTTCGCCCTCTTCGGTCTCCGCGACGACCCGCGGTTCCTGCCTCGGGCCCTGGTGGGAAAGCCTGTTCCCGCCGTCACCCTGCCGACCCTTTCGGATGGGCTGCCCGACACCCTGGCCGCGCCGGGCGGGGGGCCCTACCTGATCAATGTCTTCGCATCCTGGTGCGCGCCTTGCGAACTCGAGGCGCCGATCCTGGTGGCGATGAAGGCGCAGGGAATCCCGATCATCGGCGTCGCCTACAAGGATGACCCCGCCAAGACCCAGGCCTTCCTGGACCGGACCGGGGATCCCTATGTCCGGGTGCTGGTCGACAGGGAAGGCCGGGCGGGAGTGGAGCTCGGGGTCTCCGGCGTGCCCGAGACCTATCTCGTCGACAGCTCGGGGCGGATCGCCGACAAGATCTCCGCCCCCCTATCCGAGGAAGACGCCCGTCGTCTGGCGGCCAGCCTCCGTCGTTAACCCTTCCTGAACCGGGCGGGGAGAGGGTCGGGGTTCGTTAACCCTGTTTGAGGCCCTCATGGTCACCCCCCTGCGCCCCGGCTCCTCTCCGATTCCGCCCCTGACGCTCCAGAGGGCGACGGAGGGAGCGCGTTCGCCCGAGACCGTCAGGAACACCCCGGGCGCAGAGGGCGCCGCCCGGTCCGAGCAGACCCGCGCCAGCCGCGCTGCGCCGACCTCTATGGCGCTCCCGGAGAGCCAGTTGCAGACCCCGGCCGACCCTTCCAGGCCGCTCCGGTCGTCAAGGCCCGGATCACTGGTCGACATCCGCGTCTAGACCCGGGCGACCTTCAGGGGATCGCGCCCGTCAGGACTCGGGAACGGACGGATCGGAAGCGGAAGGGGCCTCGTCCTTGCGGCGATCGCCCTTCTTGCGCTTCTTGCCCTTGGTCTTGGCGCCGGCCGACGGACCGGCCACCAGTCTTCGCAGGTCCTTCACGAATCGGGCGCGTCGATCCTCCGGCAGGCGCTCCAGGAGGGCGAGGTCAGCCTCCTCCGCGCGGAAGCGCGCCGCCTGAAGAACCGCTCGTCCAGCCTCGGTGAGGGTCACCAGATTGGCGCGTGCGTCACCCGGGGACCGGATCCGGGCGACCAGGCCCCGTTCCGCCAGTCGCGCCAGCATCTCCGCCAAGGTCGATCGGTCCACCCCGGTCGCCGTCACGATCCGGTTCTGGCTCACGCCTTCCTCTTCCGAAACTGCAGAGAGGACGGCGTACTGGCGCGGGGTGAGACCCGCAGGTCCGAAGCGCTCGGCGTGAAGGTCTTCGGCAAGCTGGACGGCGCGGTGCAGGAGATGCCCGAGGACGGCGCCGGATTGGGCTGGCTTTGTGGACATGCAGGGCTCCTCGATGGCTCCGGCGTCCTGGGAGCCTACTCCGCCGCCGGTGGCGACGTCTCCTTGAGACGCGTCTGGCGCAGGACAAGCGGCGCCTGGGCGAGGGCGAAGGCGAAATTGATCACGGTCGACCCGGGAAAGCGGAAGGCCAGCCACACCTCCTCGGGCTGGGTCCGCCACACGCCCTCGTTCAGGGCGGCCATGGCCAGGAAGAAGAGTCCGTAGCGAAAGGTCAGCTTGCGCCAGCCCTCATCGGGCATGGGAAGGGTGGAGCCCAGCAGCATCTTCAGGGGGTTGCGCCGGATCGCCAGGCCTCCGAGCAGGAGAAGCCCGAAGGCTGCAGACGTGATGGTGGGCTTCACATAGACGAAGCGTGGATCCTGGAAGACGAGGGTAAGCAGACCGAAGAGCAGGGCCATGACCCCCGCCGCCAGGGGCATGGGTGCGATCCGCCGCTCCAGGATGTAGCCGGTCGCCAGGGCGATGGCCGCTCCCACCACCAGTCCCCAGCTGGCCATCACCATGTCCCGGGTGATCAGGTAGCCGATGATCAGTCCCAGCGGCCAGCCAAAGTCCACAAGGCTGGAGATCCAGCGGCGGGCGCCGCCCCGGCTCTGCGTCATGGCTCAGTTCTCCCCGAGTCCGACGACTGAACGGGCGAAAGCCCGGGCGTCGAAAGGCTGCAAGTCGTCGATCCCCTCGCCCACCCCGATGAGCTTGATGGGCGAGTCAGAGGCCTGGGCGACAGGCACGAGGACCCCGCCCCGCGCCGTTCCGTCAAGCTTGGTCATGACGATGCCGCTGACCCCGATCTGGTTGCCGAAGATGTTCTCCTGGGCCAGGGCGTTGCGGCCCACGGTGGCGTCCAGGACCAGCAGGGTCTCGTGCGGGGCGTCCGGCTCGACCTTCTTGATCACCCGGATCACCTTGAGCAGCTCGTCCATCAGGCCCTGCTTGTTCTGGAGCCGTCCCGCCGTGTCGATGAGGACCACGTCGTAACCCTCGGCGCGCGCCCTCTCTATGGCGTCGAAGGCCAGACCCGCCGCATCTGCGCCCGTGGAGCGGCTCATGAAGTCGGCTCCGGCCCGCTCGGCCCAGACCTTGAGCTGCTCCACCGCAGCGGCGCGGAAGGTGTCGCCCGCCACCACAAGGACCCGGGCGCCGCGGCGATTCAGGTCGGCGGCGATCTTGCCCAGGGTGGTGGTCTTGCCCGAGCCGTTCACCCCGATGAAGAGCACCACGTAAGGGCGAGGTCCGGATAGGGGATCAAACCGGCCCTCGTGGCCGGCCAATTCGGCGGCGATCGCCTCGGAGAGGGCCTCCAGAACCTCGGCCTCGTCCACCGCCTTGCCGAAACGGGTGGCGGCGAAGGCCTCGGTGATCCGGGCGGCGGCCCGGGGACCCAGGTCGGCCTCGATCAGCATCTCCTCCAGAGCGTCGAGCCGCGCCTGGTCGAGGGGCTGCTTCGTGAAGGTCGAGGCCACCTGCTCGGTCAGGGCCCGCGAGGTCCGGGCGAGTCCGCCGGTAAGCCGCTGGAACCAGCCTGTCTTGGGTTCAGTCATGCAGGGCTTCTAGCGGCTGGTCCGCCCCGATCCTAGGGGCGGGTTCTGCGAGCAGCCGGCGCCCGTCCTGGCCGATAACCCGGAAGGGTCGGATCTCTCCCGCCGGGGCGGCGCCGGAGAAGGCGATCTCGGAGAAGTCCTCGGCCCGGGCGAGGCCGGGGCGCTCGACCAGTCCGCCGACCTCCCGGCCGACCTGGCCGGCGAGATGACGGGCCAGGGTCGCCTCGCCCGCCGCCCGCAACCGGGCCGCTCGCTCGCGGACCTCGGCCTTGGGGACCGGAGGCATCCGGGCGGCCGGCGTCCCGGGGCGGGGGCTGTAGGGAAAGACGTGCAGGAAGGCCAGGCCCGCCTCCTCGACGAGTTCGAGGGTATTGCAGAACATGGCCTCGGTCTCGGTGGGGAATCCGGCGATCAGGTCCGCGCCGAAGGCGACGTCCGGCCGCACTGCGCGGACGTCCGCGACCAGCTTCAGGGCGTCGGCCCGGCTGTGGCGTCGCTTCATCCGCTTCAGGATCATGTCGTCTCCCGCCTGCAAGGAGAGGTGCAGGTGGGGCATGAGGCGAGGCTCGCCGGCCAGAAGCGCCATAAGGTCCGGGTCGATCTCGGCGGCGTCGATGGAAGACAGACGCAGGCGCGGCAGGTCGGGGACGAGGCGCAGGATCCGGCCCGCCAGCTGCCCGAGCGAGGGCGCGCCCGGCAGATCCGCCCCCCAGCTTGTGACGTCGACGCCGGTCAGCACCACCTCCCGGCAGCCCTCCGCCGTGAGCCGGCGGACCTGCTCCACCACCTCGCCGGCAGGGACGGAGCGCGAGTTCCCCCGGCCGAAGGGAATCACGCAGAAGGTGCAGCGGTGGTCGCAGCCGTTCTGGACCTCGACATAGGCCCGGGCGCGGTCGCGGACCCCGGCGATCAGGTGGCCGGCGGTCTCGCGCACGCTCATGATGTCGTTGACGCGGACGCGGGGCCCCTCGGCCTCCGGCAGAAGGGCGCCGGGCCGCGCCTTGTCGGCGTTGCCCAGGACCAGGTCCACCTCCGGCATGGCGGCGAAGGTCCCGGGCTCGATCTGGGCGGCGCAGCCGGTGACGATGAGCCGGGCGCCTGGGGTTTCCCGGCGCGCCTTACGGATGGCCTGGCGGGCCTGACGCACCGCCTCGCCGGTGACGGCGCAGGTGTTGAAGACGATGACGTCCGTCACGCCGTCCTCTGCGGCGCGGGCGCGGATCACTTCGCTCTCGTAGGCGTTGAGGCGGCACCCGAAGGTGACGACGCGGACATCGGACCCGCTCATGGCAGCCGGCCCTCGTACTCAAGCTCGACGTCCCCGGTCATCAGGACATGGCCGTCGGCGCCCCAGGCGATCTCCAGCTCGCCGCCATCCAGCTCCAGCCGGGCGGCCGGATCCAGCAGGCCCCGGCGGACCCCGGCCACAAGGGCCGCGCAGGCGCCCGAGCCGCAGGCCCGGGTCAGGCCGGCGGCCCGCTCCCAGACCCGCAGGCGGACGCGGGTGCGGGTGCGGACCTCGGCGAAACCCACATTGACGCGTTCGGGGAAGAGGGCGCTGGTCTCCACGGCCGGGCCAATCCGGACGGCGTCCACGGCCTCGACGGAGGGGACGAAGAAGACGGCGTGAGGATTTCCCATGGAGACGCAGGTCGCCGGGCCAGGTTCCGGGGCCTCGGGCACGGTCACGGACAGGGTGTCTGCGGGACCCGACAGCGGAATGGCCCGCCAGTGCAGGCGCGGACGGCCCATGTCCACCGACACCCGCTGGTCGCCCCGGCGCCAGGCGCGGAGCGGTCCGCCCGCGGTCGCAAGCCGGACCTCGTCAGCCCCGGACTCCTCCATGAGCCGCCAAGCAACGCAGCGGGTCGCATTGCCGCAGGCGCCGGCCTCGCCGCCATCCGGGTTCCAGAAGCGAACGGAGGCGTCCGCCGCCTCGGATGGCCCGATCACCACGAACTGGTCGCAGCCGATCCCCGCCGACCGCGAGGCCAGCCGCCGGATCCGGTCCGGGTCCGGGTCATAGGCCTCTCGGCGGGCGTCGACGACGATGAAGTCGTTGCCCAGGCCGTTCATCTTCAGGAAGGGGCGCTCCATGGGGCCCCTATATAGTCCGACGGCGTCCTCCGGGCGACTTTCAGGAGACATTGACGGGTCTTTGCGCAAAAAGACGGCCATGAAGACGTATCTGAAGCGCCTGAGCGACGCCCTCCTCGCCCTTCCGCTGGCCCTGGTCCTCGCCGGGCCGCCCGCCGCGGCGCAGGCCGAGGATCCCTTCCTCTGGCTCGAGGACATCGAGTCCCCGAGGGCGCTGGAATGGGTGAACCGGCAGAACGCCCGCACGGCGGCGACCCTCGAGGGTGACCCCCGCTACGCCGTGTTCCTGCGGGAGGCGCGCGCCATCTTCACGGCGTCGGACCGGATCGCCTGGCCGGAACTCCGCGGCGGGGCGGTGGACAACCTCTGGCAGGACGCCTCCCAGGTTCAAGGGATCTGGCGCACCTCGGACGCCGCAGCCTACGCCGCCGGCCGGCCGCAATGGACCACCCTCCTGGACCTCGACGCCCTGTCGAAGGCCGAGGGGCGGAACTGGATCTTCAAGGGCGCGACCTGCCTGCCGCCCGCCTCGGCGCGCTGCCTGGTCCGGCTGTCGGATGGCGGCGGCGACGCCGTGGAGGTGCGGGAGTTCGACATCGCCCGTCGCGCCTTCGTGGACGGCGGATTCCGCTTCCCGGCCTTCAAGCTGACCTTGGACTGGCTGGATGCCGACACCCTGATCGTCGCCCGCGACTGGACCCCGGAAGAGATTACGGCTTCGGGATATCCCTTCGTCCTCAAGACGGTGGACCGCCGGGGCCAGACCCGGGAGGTTTTCCGCGGACAGCCCTCCGACGTCTCCGTCAGCGCCAGCGTGCTGAGGGGCGAGGACGGTCAGGCCAGGGGTCTCGTGGTCAACCGGGCGGTGGACTTCTTCCGGTCCGAGTTCAGCCTCTGGCGCGATGGCCGCCTGATCCGGCTGCCCCTGCCGCTGCGGACGACCTACCAGGGCTCGGCGCAGGGGCGGATGATCTTCATCATCAAGGAGGACTGGAAGGGCTTTGGCGCCGGATCGGTGGTGGCCTTGCGCCGCGACGATCCGGGCGGGGCGCCCGAACTCGTCTTCGCACCCGGTCCCCGCCAGGCCGTTCAGGAGGTGAGGGTGACGGCCGGCCTCGTGGTCATCAATCTGCTGGATGACGTGAAAGGCGCGGTGGAGGTCTTCGACATGACGGGCGGCCGGTGGGCGGCCGAGCGGCTGGCCCTGCCGAAGGACGCCACCTTCCAGGTGGTCTCGGCCAGCGAGACCGACGATGTCGTCATGGTCTCTGCAGAGGGCTTCCTGGACCCTCCCTCGCTCTGGCGGGTCGACGCCGCCACCGGGGAGGCGACACGGGTCGCGGCCCTGCCTCCGCGCTTCCCGACCGAGGGCGCCCGGGTGGCGCAGTACTGGGCGACCTCCAGCGACGGGGCCCGGATTCCTTACTTCGTGGTTTCGCCTCCCGATGCCCGCAAGGATGGCTCGACACCCACCCTGATGTATGGCTACGGCGGCTTCGAGATCGCCAAGCCCCCCGTCTACATGCCGGAGATGGGCAAGCTGTGGCTGTCGCGCAGCGGCGCCTATGTGATAGCCAACATCCGGGGCGGGGGCGAGTTCGGACCCGCCTGGCACCAGTCGGTCCTGCGCGAGAAGCGCCAGCTGGCCTTTGATGACTTCGCGGCGGTGGCGAGGGACCTCTCGGCCCGGGGGCTGACATCGCCGCGTCGCCTCGGCATCTATGGCCGATCCAACGGCGGCGTCCTGACGACGGTCTCCATGACCCAGAATCCGGGGCTCTGGAACGCCGTGGTGGTGGAAAGCCCGCTGGTGGACATGCTGCGCTACCACAAGCTCTCGGCAGGCGCGTCGTGGGTCGGCGAGTATGGCGACCCGGATGTTCCAGCGGACGCAGCCTTCATCGCCCGGTACTCGGGCTACCAGGCCCTCAAGCCCGGGGTCGTCTATCCCGAAGCCTATGTCACCACCAACACGCGGGACGACCGGGTCCACCCGGGGCACGCCCGCAAGTTCGCGGCCCGGCTCGAGGCTCTGGGGGTCCCCTATCTCTACCATGAGCAGACCCTGGGCGGGCACTCCAACGACTCCGACCCTGAGCTGAACGCCCGGCGCTGGGCCCGGCACTATGTCTACCTCGCCCGCCGGCTGATGGACTGATCAGGCCTGCCGAAGGGTCTCGGCGAGCAGCCGGCCTTCGGCGCCGCGGATGGAGCCGGACCGCCAGGCGACGACGATCTCGCGGGTGGGATCCTCTGCCTGCAGGGGCCGGATCTCGATGGACGCCCCTTCTGTCAGGCCCGCCGCCACGGCCATGGAAGGCAGGAAGGTGACACCCAGACCGGATCCCACCATCTGGACCAGGGTCGGCAGGGAGGTGGCGGCGAAGGTCATGGACGTGTCGCCCGCGCGCGGCGGTCTCAGGCCGCAGGCGGCCAGGGCGTGGTCGCGCAGGCAATGTCCATCCTCGAGGAGGATCAGGTCGCCTTCCTCCAGCTCCGAAGGCCGGGTGCGATCCTGGGCCGCAAGCCGGTGGCCCGCCGGCAGGGCGGCGAGAATCTCGTCATCGGAGACATGGGCGCAGTCCAGACCCGAAAGGTCGAAGGGCAGGGCGATGAGGGCGGCGTCCAGATGTCCGGACTTCAAGGCCGCGATCAGCCTCTGGGTCAGGTCTTCCTTCAGGTACAGGCGCAGATCCGGGAACCTCGACCTCAGCAGCGGCAGGGCCCTTGGGAGGAGAAAGGGGGCGATGGTCGGGATCACACCGAGGCGGAATCGACCCGTCAGGGGCTGGCCGGCGCTGCGCGCGGCCTGGACCAGCTCGTCCGCCTCGTTGAGGATGATCCGGGCCTTGGCCAGGGCCGCCTCGCCCACGTCGGTGAGGATCACACCCGAGCGGGTCCGGTCGACGACCGGGGAGCCGAGGATCCTCTCCAGCTCCTGGATGCCCGCGGAGAGCGTGGGCTGGGTGACATGCGCCGCCTCCGCCGCCTTGCCGAAGCCGCCGTGCTCCACCAGGAGCTTGAGGTACTGGAGTTGCCGAAGGGTCGGGAGCATGCCGCCCCGACTTTCACGGCCGCGCCCGCCGAGTCAAACGAAAGAGGCGCGGCCCCCGCAAGGGAACCGCGCCTCTGGAAAGTCTTCGGCGCCCGCTGGGGGCTGGAAGATCAGCGTCCCGACTGCAGGCTCTCCACCGCCGCGGTCATGCGGGCGCTGAAGGGCTGATAGACGTCACGGAACATGGCCGTCATGAGCTCGGTGGTCTTGCCCATCTGGGCGACACAGGCCTCCATGTGAGTCTTGGCGAGGTCGGTCTGGACTTCGATCAGGTCCTGCACGCTGCGGACGCCGGACAGGGACTGAACGGCGGCGGTCTGGCGCTCGACGGCGGCCTTCGAGAAGGTCACGGCCTCGGAACCGAGGGCCTCGGTGCCCTTCGCTGCGGCCGTCACGGAGGCGATCACGGCCTCCAGGTTCTTCCGCGAGTGGGCGGTCACGTCATTCAGACCCGCCATTCCCTTCTCCATGGCGTCCCGCAGGGCCTCGTTCCCGGCATTGGCGATCTTGTCGGCGGCGGACTGTGCGGCGGTCTTGGCGGCGGCCATGGGGTGCTCCAGGGTTCAGGCCCAGGTGTTTGGGCCGGGAAGGTTCGGGCTGAACGCCGGGGGTCTGAGACGGACGCCCGGAGCTCGGTTTTGCTGCACCGCGATATCTCATGCTGCAGCGCAACAGTCAAGGCCGTTGTGCATCGCAACATAACCAGGCCGTGATGAGGATTCAGGTCGAATTTACTTTCCCGCAATGCGGCGCAGTCTAAGATGCCCCTTCATCCTGAAACCCGCCGGCCGCGCCGGAGACGACAGGGACGCCCGACTTGCCGAACGCCAATCGCCGTCCCGCCCGCACTCGCCCCTGGATCGCCGGGCTTGCGGCGGTCCTGTCCTTCGCCCTCGGCGGCGGACTCTTCACCCCCGGCGCGGTTGCAGCGCCCACGCCCCCCTTCCAGGACATGCGGTATGCGGCTGTCGTGGTGGACGCCGAGACCGGCGAGGTCCTCTTCTCACGGCGCGGCGACAGCCTTCGGTATCCCGCCTCGATCACCAAGGTCATGACCCGCTATCTGACCTTCGAGGCCCTCTCCACGGGCCGCCTGTCGCCCGACGACCCGATCGTCATTTCACCCCGCGCCGCCGCCCAGAGCCCCACCAAGCTCGGACTGCCCGTCGGGGCCACCCTCACGGTCTCCGAAGCCATGCAGGCCCTGGCCATCAAGTCGGCCAACGACATCTCCGTCGCCCTGGCCGAGCGGCTCGGCGAAGGCAGCGAGCGGCGGTTCGCCGCCATGATGACCCTGCGCGCCCGCGAACTTGGCATGGTGAACACGCACTTCACGAACGCATCCGGCCTGCCGGATGTCCGCCAGGTCAGCACCGCCCGGGACCTGGCCATCCTTTCCCGCGCCGTCCTGAGGGATTTCCCCCAGCACTACGCCCTGTTCAGCCAGCAGGGCTTCACCTTCCAGGGCCGCCGGATGAACAATCACAACGGGCTCCTCTGGCGGATGGCCGGGGCGGATGGCCTCAAGACCGGCTTCACAAGCGCGTCCGGCTACAATCTGGCGGCTTCGGCGGTGCGCGGGGACCGGAGACTCATTGCGGTGGTCCTGGGCGGTCCGTCCAACGCCCGCAGGAATGCGAAGGTCGAAAGCCTGATGCTCACGGCGTTCGACCTTGCGGAACGGCGCGACCGTGGAGAGCGTGTCCAGTTCGCCCAGGCCAGTTTCGAGAGCGAAGCCGCGCCCGCCGTCGGACTGGCGCAGGCCCGGACCGAGGGCGGAGCCCTTCCTCCCGATCGCGTGGTGCTGACCAGCGCGCCGCCGCCGCGGAGCCTCTCCGGTTTCGAGATCGTCGATGGGGCGTCCAGCGGGCTGCGTCAGCCGGTGCGTGGCGAGACGGGCCGGTGGTCGGTCCAGGTGGGCGCGTTCAAGTCGCAGGAACTGGCCCGCAAGCAGGCCTCCATTGTTCGAAGGCTGGCCCCTTCCCACTTCGACGCCGCAGGCCGCGCCGAGAGGGCCGGCTCGTCCTGGAGGACCCGGTTCACCGGATACTCCGAAGCCGAGGCGCGGGCCGCCTGCCGCGCCCTGAAGAGCCGCGGCCAGCCATGCATGGTGCTTCCGCCCTCAGCCTGAGCGGCTCGAGAACGGCGCCTGAATTCCGCCCCCGCCCCGCGGAAGCCCGCACGGCCACAGACCCCGTCGCCGGTCGCCGGGCCGGAACTCCGCCCTTGAGGCGCGCTGCGCGTCGGAGAGGGCCGGCGGAGGCCTGCTAGTCTCCGCGAGTGACAATGGACGCCGTTGCGACCAGTTCTCCCAGCAGGGCCAGGGTCGCCTGGCCTGGACCATCGAAGGGGTCGAGTTCCACCCGCTTGAAATACTTCAGCAGCAGGGAAGGATTGACCCGGGAGATGGACACATGGCCCATGGTCCAGTTGCCGAACCGGCGCTCGGTGATCTCCTCGTAGGACAGCAGCCGGACATTCTTGTGCCGATCGTCCCGCACGATGGCGTTGAAAATCTCGCAGACTTCGTCCCGGCCGCCCTCGAGGACCTGGATGAACAGGTCATCCGCCACGCAGAGCAGACCCGTTACGCCCTGTCGCGGGTTGTTCCGGCGACACTGGTCGAGGATCGCATCAAGCAGGGGGCCGTTCAGGGCCTCGACGGGGCGGCTTGCATAGAGGCAGCGAACGAGCATGCCGTTCAGTTCCTTTGCTTGACCAGGGAGAGGAATTCGGAGCGCAGGGTGTGATCCTTGAGGAAGGAGCCGCGCATGACGGAATTGATCATCATGGTCTCGCTGTCCTTCACGCCGCGCCAGTGCATGCAGAAATGGTCGGCCTTCATCACCACCGCGAGGCCGTCAGGCCGGACCTTCTCCATCAGCAGGTCCGCCAGCTGGGTGATGGCTTCTTCCTGAATCTGGGGCCTCGACATGACCCACTCCGACAGGCGGGAGTACTTGGACAGGCCGATCAGGTTGGAGTGCTCGTTCGGCATGAGGCCGATCCAGATCTGGCCCATGATCGGACAGAAATGATGGCTGCAGGCGCTTCTGACCGTGATCGGCCCCACGATCATGAGTTCGTTGAGCGACGAGGCGTTGGGAAACTCCGTCACCGGCGGTGCGCTCGTATACCGACCGCGGAAGACCTCGGTGACATACATCTTGGCCACGCGCTTGGCCGTGTCCTGGGTGTTGTGGTCGGCGTCCGTGTCGATAACCAGGCTCTTCAGCACCTCCTTGAACTTGCCCTCCACCTCGGAGAGCAGGGATTCAAGCTCACCTTCGCGGATGAACGCAGAGATGTTGTCGTTGGCGAAGAACCGCTTTTTCGACTTCTGGATCCGGGCGCGGATACGGGCGGAGACGGGCTCCTGTTCGGGGTCTGCCGGAGGCTTCACAGCGGGCTATTCCACTTTCAGTTCGCCGGGTCCGGGCCCGGTCGGGAAGACCCTACACCGCAATTCCCCGCGTTGTCGCGCAATTGTCCGGAGTTCGGCGTCCGACGACCGGCCCGCTCAGGGCCCGAGCAGGCGGTCCCGGGCGGCGTTGAGGTGGGCGGCGAGGCCGTCGGTGCCGCCGGCGTCCGGGTGAGTCCGCCGGATCAGCCGGGCGTGGGCCTCCAGAATCTCTTCACGGCTTGCGTCCGGCCCGACGCCCAGGACGGAGCGCGCTTCCGAAAGGCTCATTCCGTCCGGATCCGGAGACGGCGCGGTTGGGGCGGGTCCAGGTCGCGGCCCCGGCGACCGCGCGAGACCGGCGAGGCCGAGGCCGGTGAAGATCAGAACCAGGCCCGCAGGCCAGGCGCCCCTCAGGACCAGCAGCGTCCCGCCGACCACAGCGGAGAGGGCCAGGCCGCCCGCGATCAGACGCCATTCCCGCCGTCCCGTCCGGTCGCCCCTGCGGCCCGCCCAGATGAGGACGGCGAAGGCGGCGGCCGCGGCGAGAAGCAGCCAGCTCACTACTGGGCCGCCAGCTGGGCGCCGTCCGGGGTCAGGCCGATGAAGCCCATAAGGTCCCGAAGTTCCTGGCGTGCGGCCACATGCTGCAGGCTCATGGAGACCGGTCGGATCGAGGGTGAGAGGTCGGCGATGGTCAGGCCGAAGGGGAAGAGCTCGCGGTAGATGACCCGGTCGCGGAGGCCGGGCCCCACCCGGAAGCCGGCGCGGCGGGACAGGGCCTGGACGCGCTCGTCCACCCGGCGGCGGTTGCGGGCGTCGGCCGGCGCCAGGCGGTTTCGCAGCACCACCCAGTCGATGGTGCGCCCCGAAGAGGCGGCCCGAGCCTTGCGACTGTTCCAGACCGTCTCGGAGTAGAGGCTGGGGCGCGTGAGCTCCAGGGTGACCGGATCGACCACACCGAGCGTGTCAAAGTCGACGAAGCTGTCATTCATGGGTGTGACGAGGAGATCCGCCCGGGCATGGGCGGCGCGGCTCAGGAAGGTGTCCGCGCCGGGCGTGTCGACCACGATGAGGTCGCAGGCAGACAAGGCCTCGAAGGCGGCGTCCAGTCGGGCGCCGGCCTCGTCCTCCGGCGCACGGGCCAGGGCGGCCTCGAGCCGGACGCTCTCCGGCATGGGCGCCGAGGCGCCGTTGGCGGCCAGCCAGGTCGCGCGGTTGTCGAGAAAGTGGGCGAGGGTCTGCTGGCTGACATCCAGGTCCAGGGCCACGACCCGGGCGCCCTCATGCAACAGGGCTGTCAGGAGGTGAATGGCGAGGGTCGACTTCCCCGCACCGCCCTTTTCGTTCCCCACGACGATGATGTCGGCCATCCGCTGCCTCCGCCGGAGCGACCGGCCGGAGCGCCCGGACCGATTCCCGTCTCCGCACAGCCTTGTCGTCCGGCGCCGGGGCGTCAACGGACGCGTCCGGATCGCCTGTGGATGGATGGACGCCCGGCCCGCCCGCAGGGCATAAGCGCGCGGCCCTCAGCCGCCCCGGAGACCGCCATGCTCCCCCTTCCCGCCGCCCGCACCGTGGCTGACCTCCGCGGCATTGTCGCGGGCTGGCGTCGGGACGACCTGACCGTGGGCTTTGTCCCCACCATGGGCGCCCTGCATGAGGGGCACGTCTCGCTGGTCCGGCTGGCCCTGTCCCGCGCCGACCGGGTCGTGGCGTCGATCTTCGTCAATCCGACCCAGTTCGGCCCGAACGAGGACCTGGCCGCCTATCCCCGCGACGAGGCGGGTGACGCCGCCCGACTGGCCGACGCAGGCTGCCACCTTCTCTTCGCCCCCTCCGTGGCCGAGATGTACCCGCCCGGCATGGCCTCGGTGGTCACGGTCTCCGGCGTCTCCGAGCCCCTCGACGGGCAGGCGAGGCCCGGCCACTTTGCAGGCGTGGCCACCATAGTGGCCAAGCTGCTCAACCAGGCGCGGCCCGATGTGGCGGTGTTTGGCGAAAAGGACTACCAGCAGCTCCAGGTCATCCGGCGCATGGCCGCAGACCTCGACCTTGGGGTGGAGATCCTCGGCGCCCCGACCGCCCGGGCGCCGGACGGCCTGGCCCTGTCCTCCCGCAACGCCTACCTGACCGACGAGGAGCGCCGCCGGGCGCCCGAACTGGCGGCGGCTCTCACGGAGGCGATCGGCCACCTCAGGGCAGGGGCGGAGGTGGCGGAGGTCGAGGCCCGCGCGGTCGGCCGCCTGCGGGCGGCGGGCTTCGGGCCGGTGGACTATGTGGAGGTCCGCGATGCGGCGGACCTGGCGCGGCTGGGGCCCGGACCAGTTCCGGCGGGACTCCCCGCGCGCATCCTCGCCGCCGCCCGGCTGGGCCGTGCGCGGCTCATCGACAACATGGCCGTCTGAGACCGCCTACCAGGCGCCGGCTTCGCGCAGGCGTCGGGCCAGATCGTCCGGAATCCCCTCCCCGCCAGACTCGTCAAGGTCCGGCGGGGCGTCGGCCGGGTCAAGGTAGCGCCAGCCCTGGAAGGCCCGCCGGGGGGTCGGCGCCACCCGGATGATGCGCGGCTCCAGATCGATCCGGCAGTGGCTCTCGCCGCCCGCCTCCGCCCGGGAGACCGACAGGATGCGCTGGCGGCAGAGGACCAGGCCCCGGAAGATCCGGTAGAGAGAGCCGCCGTCCAGTAGCTCGTCGACGCGCTTGGGCGCCATGCGGGTGAACAGGGGCCAGGGGTCCGGGCTGTCCTGGTGCCAGGCGACCAGGTCGTCGATGGTGTCGCAACCGACGCAGAGCCGGATCATGTGCAGGGTCACGAGGCCTCGCTCCGCACCCGCGCCAGGACCTCGCCCTCGCGGACCTGGTCGCCGACCGAGGCCGAGAGGACCTCCACGACCCCGTCGAAGGGGGCGGCGAGGCCGTGCTCCATCTTCATGGCTTCGACCACCAGCAGGATGTCGCCCCGCAGGACACGGTCCCCCTCCGACACGGAGACGGCGGCGACCTTGCCGGGAAGGGGCGCGCTGACCGCGCCGTCGCCACCCGCCGCCCTTGGGGCCCTCTCCGCAGAGGGCGCCAGCGCGCCC
>JBJTEN010000223.1:0-2814 GCA_046092925.1 Phenylobacterium sp.
CGGCTCAACAGACCGGACGTCCGGTCAAAGAGGAGAAGATGGCCAAGAAGATTCTGGGCTATATCAAGCTGCAGGTGCCCGCCGGCGCCGCCACGCCCTCGCCGCCCATCGGGCCGGCCCTGGGCCAGCGCGGGGTCAACATCATGGGCTTCTGCAAGGAGTTCAACGCCCGCACGGAAAAGGAAGTCCGCGGTACGCCGCTGCCGACCGTGATCACGGTCTATCAGGACAAGTCCTTCACCTTCATCACCAAGACGCCCCCGGCGACCCACTTCATCAAGGAGGCCCTGGGCCTGAAGTCGGGTTCCAAACTGCCCGGACGTGATGTCGCCGGCAAGATTTCCCGCGCCCAGCTGCGGGACATCGCCGAGAAGAAGATGAAGGATCTGAACGCCATCGATATCGAGGCGGCCGCACGCATCATCGAGGGCTCCGCCCGCTCGATGGGCCTTGAGATCGTGGAGGGCTGACGCATGACCCGGCAAACCAAGCGCATCAAGGCCTGGACCGGCGACCGCCTCGCCGCCCATCCCGTCGACGCCGCCATCCGGCTGGTCAAGGAGAACGCCAAGGCCAAGTTTGACGAGTCGATCGAGATCGCCGTCAACCTGGGCGTGGATCCGCGCCACGCCGACCAGCAGGTCCGCGGCGTGGTCAACCTGCCCTCGGGCACGGGCCGCGACGTCCGCGGCGCCGGCATCGCCCGCGACGCCACGGCGGAGGAGGGCCAGGCCGTGAAGGACGCCAAGGGCGGGGCCATCGAGTTCCGCACCGAGAAGACCGGCATCATCCACGCCGGCATCGGCAAGGCCAGCTTCACCGACGAGCAGATCGCGGCCAATGTGCGCGCCCTGGTCGACGCCCTGAACCGGGCCAAGCCCTCAGGCGCCAAGGGCACCTACATCAAGAAGATCAGCCTGTCCTCGACCATGGGGCCGGGCTTCCGGATCGACACCGGGTCAATCAGCGCCTGAGGCTCACCCCGTTTCGGCGGGAATTTCAGGGGGGCGTCGCCGCAAGGCGCCGCCCCCTTTTGCCGTCTGCGCCCATCTGGCGCTTGACCCCCTCGCCGGTCCGGGGTTCCTGACGCCTCGCACCTTTCGCCGAGGGAGAGCCCCATGAGACGCGCCGCCATCGTCAGCCCGATCCGCACCGCCGTGGGCAAGTTCCAGGGGAGCCTGGCCAGCCTGACCGCCGGCGAACTGGGCGCCGTGATCCTTCGCGCCCTGATGGAGCGCACCGGGGTTGATCCGGGCCGGGTGGACGACGTGATCTTCGCCCAGGGCTACGGCAACGGCGAGGCGCCCTGCATCGCCCGCTGGTCGGCCCTGGCCGCCGACTTCCCGATTTCCGTCCCCGGCTACCAGTTGGACCGCCGCTGCGGCTCCGGCCTTCAGGCGGTGATCGACGCCGCAATGATGGTCCAGACCGGCGTCGCCGACGTCGTCATCGCCGGCGGTGTCGAGAGCATGAGCAATGTCGAGTACTATTCCCTCGACATGCGCAGCGGCGCCCGCGCGGGTTCGGTGACGATGCATGACCGCCTGGCCCGGGGCCGGGTGATGAGCCAGCCCATCGAGCGCTTCGGGGTGATCTCCGGCATGATCGAGACAGCGGATAATCTGGCGCGCGACTACCAGATCAGCCGCGAGGAGTGCGACGAGTACGCCGCCATGAGCCACCAGCGCGCGGCCGCCGCCTGGGCCGCCGGCAAGTTCGACGACGAGCTCGTCCCCGTGCCGGTCAAGCAGAAGAAGGGCGACCCGATCCTCTTCGCCAAGGACGAGGGCGTTCGCCCGGATGCGACGCCGGAGTCCCTGTCCCAGCTGCGGCCTATCGAGAAGGGCGGGGTGGTCACCGCCGGTAACGCCAGCCAGCAGAACGACGCCGCCGCCGCCTGCCTGGTGGTGGCCGAGGACAAGCTGGCGGAGCTGAACCTTGATCCCATGGGCTGGTTCGTCAGCTGGGCGGCGGCGGGCTGCGAGCCCTCTCGGATGGGCATAGGCCCGGTGCCGGCCGTGGAGCGGCTGTTCGCCCGCACGGGCATGTCGTGGGACGACATCGACCTGGTCGAGCTGAACGAGGCCTTTGCGCCCCAGGTCCTGGCCGTCCTGCGGGGCTGGGGCTGGGATGACCGCGACCGGCTGAACGTCAACGGTTCGGGCATCTCGCTCGGCCATCCCATCGGCGCCACCGGCGGCCGGATCCTCGCCAACCTCCTTCGCGAGCTGGACCGCCGGAAGGGCCGCTATGGCCTGGAGACCATGTGCATCGGCGGCGGGCAGGGGATTGCGGCCGTCTTCGAGCGCCCCTGAGGGCGCCTCCGGCCTTGCCATGCGGCGGTGCTTCGTGTAGCCACCGTGCCTTCTAGAGTTTCGCCCCTCCTCCGGGAGGCGGCGGGTTCGGGGGTTCGCCCCCGACCCTGTCCAAGAACTGCGGGGTCCCGGGGTCACCGGGACCGTAATCGCCGGGGGAGCCCCCCTAGCATCGCGGGGAGACGGGAAGATGAGGATGACCGGCCGGCGGCTCGCCGCGGACCGGCGCCGCGGCTTCTCACCCGGACAGGTCGTCTGAAGGCTCCTTTCGGGGCCTGCGGACGCGCGTACGGCTTCGGGAATGGTCCCGAAGCCGGTTCCGAGACTGGAGACCGCAATGGACCGCGCTCAGAAGCAGGTGGCCATCGAAACGCTCAAGGGCGATTTCGCAGGCGCCGGCGCCGTGGTCGTGACCCACAACCTGGGTCTGACCGTTGCGGAAATGACGGAACTTCGCGGACGCCTCCGCAAGGAAGGCGCCCACTTCAAGGTGGTGAAG
>JBJTEN010000224.1:0-4356 GCA_046092925.1 Phenylobacterium sp.
ACTATGAGGGCGCCGTCATCCTGATCACCCACGACCGCTCGCTCATGGAACTGGTGGCGGACCGGCTCTGGCTGGCCGAGGACGGGACCGTCCGGCCCTTTGACGGGGACGTGGACGCCTACGCCAGGCGGGTGGTCGAACGCGCGCGCCAGGCCGCGCGCGACGCCGCCAGAACCCCGGAACCGCCTCCGCCATCCGCTGTGGCCGAGCCGCCCCCCGCCCCGCCCAGGACCAAGGCGCCGACAGGAAACGCACGTCGTCGGGTGGAAGCCACGGAAGCAGCCATGGAAAGGGCGGCGGCCCGGTTGGCGGAACTGGATGCGGCCCTGGCGGATCCGGCGACCTTCAGCGGCGATACCCGCCGCGCAGCCGAGATCGGAAAGGCCCGCAGCGAAGCCCAGGCGACGCTCGAAGCTGCGGAGAGCGCCTGGCTTGAGGCGGTGGAAGCCCTTGAGGCGCTCAGAGCCTAGCCCAGCGGGTCCCCGACCGCGGCGACCTCGGCCGCCGCGCTTCAGATGAGAGGGCCTGGGTCATCAGGGAAGTCGGAGCCACGACGATCCAGAGGCGTTCATCGGACCGGACCTGCTCCTCAAGACCCCGGAAGTTCAGGACATCCCGAAAGGACGTGAGGGCAGGCTGGCGCTCGTCAATGAGAAGCGTCGTATGCGCCAACCGACCCGACATGCCTGAAACCACACGCCTTTCGTCTCAGGAGAGGGATGGGCGCGCCGGCCTCAGCCACACGCGACGCGCTCGATCACCCCTGTGTCCGCGTCGTAGAAAATGTTCAATCGACGAGGATTGTAGTCCTGCGTCTGGACGCAACGTGAGCAGGTCACCCGGCGCAGGGCCGGATTGACGGGCACCGGTATCGCCGAGCGCGGTCGCCCTACGAGATCCCGGACAGAGCGCAGGCCGCAGGTGTCCGGCAGCTCCGGGCGCGGACGCGGCGCGGGCGGGGGCGCGGGCGCCGACGCCTCGGGACTTTCGGTCCGTACGGCCGGCGCAGCGCAGCCGGAAGCCGCCAGCACGACGACGAGGCCCGCTGACCGGAGGATCCGCAGGACACTCACGCAACCTTCTCCCACCCCCGCTCGCCCTGGCGCCAATAGACGGCGGTCACCCCGGAGCAGCGGAACCCGCGCCACTGTTCCCGGGCGCGCTGGAGCGCCGCTTCATCCCGCCCGTCGAACAGGACTGAGCAACGCTCGAAAGCCGCCAGATCGCCTGCGCTGGCCCCGTCCACCAGGAAGAGCGCCTGCGCCAGGTTAGGGTTGTCTTCCCCCGAGGTCAGGGCGACCGGGTCGGTCGGTCCCGCATGCGGCGTCGCCGCATGGGGAAGGAAGCTGTCGTCCCGGTAGCTCCAGAGCCAACCCTCCAGGTGCTCGATCCGCTCGACGGACGCCGCCCGCACGAGGGCCCGCCAGCCCTTCTGGAGGGTCCTCTCGAGCAGGGTGGGCAGGACCTCGTCCAATCCCTGGCGTTCCAGGTGATAGAACCAGACCTCGCAGGTCGTCATGAGCGATCTTCGTAGTGGTCCGCAACCAGGCGATTGAGCAACCGGACGCCATAGCCCGTCGCTCCGTCAGGAATGGTGGGAACGGTGGAAGGCTTCTTCCAGGCGGTGTTCGCGATGTCCAGATGCGCCCAGGGCAGGCCATTGACGAAACGCTGGATGAAGAGCGCCGCAGTGATGGACCCACCCGGTCGCCCGCCCGTGTTCTTCATGTCGGCGATGGGGCTGTCGATCTGCTTCTCGTAGGCCTTGGGCAGGGGCATCCGCCAGAGGGGCTCTTCCTCAGCCTTAGAAGCCGACAGGAGATTATCCGCCAGCTCGTCATTGTTGGAGAACAGCCCCGCATAGTCGTTGCCGAGCGAGATGATTATCGCCCCGGTCAGGGTCGCGAGATCCACCATGAAACGGGGCTTGAAACGATCCTGACAGTACCAGATGGCGTCCGCCAGAACGAGGCGGCCCTCGGCGTCCGTGTTGATGATCTCGATGGTCTGGCCCGACATGGAGGTGACGACATCTCCGGGGCGCTGCGCGTTTCCATCCGGCATGTTCTCGACGAGGCCGAGGATCCCGACCGCGTTGACCTTCGCCTTGCGGCCGGCGAGCACGTGCATGAGGCCGGCGACTGCGGCGGCGCCGCCCATGTCCCACTTCATGTCCTCCATGCCGTCTGCAGGTTTCAGGCTGATGCCGCCCGTGTCGAAACAGACCCCCTTGCCAATGAAGGCGACCGGCGGGGAGCCCGGATCTGCAGCCCCGTTCCAGCGCATCACCACCAGCTGGCTCTCGCGGATGCTGCCCTGGCCCACCCCCAGGAGGGAGCCCATGCCGAGATCCGACATTTCCGGCTCGCCGAGGATCTCTACGGAGAGACCGAGGGCTTCGAGGGCCTTCACCCGCCTTGCGAACTCCACGGGGTGCAAGATGTTCGCCGGCTCGGACACCAGGTCCCTGGAGAACACCACGGCGTCGGCCAGGGCCGCGAGGGCCGGCATGGCCGCCGTCGCCGCCGCCGCGTGCCCCGTCTCGATCTGCGCCGCGTCGATGGACGGCTTCTTGTCCGCAGGTTCGCGCGTCCGATATTTGTCGAACCGGTAGGCGGCCAGCCGCAGCCCAAGGGCGGCGCGGGCTGCAAACTCGCCGGTATCGACCGCAAGGACCAGTCGAAGAGTCTCCAGTCCCGAAGTCTTCACAGCGGCGTAAGCCGCAGCGGCGGTCTGTTCCGCGGCGTGGGCGTCGAACTCGGAGATCTTTCCGGCGCCGACCAGAATGACCCTGTCCGCGGCGCCATGGACCTGCAGCACCTGGCCGCGCGCGCCGGTGAAGCGGCTGGCGGCGACTTCGGCAGCGAAGACGCCATCCCGGAGACTTGACGCCTCACCCTCGGGAACGGCGAAGGCCAGGACGGTCCTGGGGGCCAGTCCTGTGCCGGGTGAAACGAATTCTATCTGCATGGTTCTCCGGTTCCTCTGGTCGGTCCGCCCTTTGGCGGGCTTGGGGAGCGGTTGCGCCCGCGGTGCGGGTCATGATTAGAACACCCGGAACATTCAGGCGCGGCAAATCGCCCGCTGGGATCGATTATTCATCATGCGCCTGATCGACCGCTACCTCTTCCGACAGTTCCTTGCGCCGACGCTGTGGGCCGTCGTCGCCGCGACGGGACTTGCCCTCCTGTCCACCTCCCTGACGCAACTCGACCTCATCGTGGCGGGAGGGCAGAACGCCGCCGTCTTCCTGCAGGCGACCGCCCTGGCCATGCCGCAGCTGATCAACATGGTCCTTCCGGTGAGCGTCTTCGTCGCGGCCCTTATCACGCTGAACCGACTTCAGACCGACCAGGAGCTGGTCGTCTGCTTCGCCGGCGGGATGAGCCGTTGGAGGGTCATGGCGCCAGCCCTTCGTCTCGCCGCCCTCCTCACGCTGATCTCCCTGGTGATCAACCTGTGGATCCAGCCGGCCTCGCACCGGGCCATGCGGGAAGTCCTCTTCGAGGTGAGAAGCAACCTGATCTCCGCCTTGATCCGCGAAGGTCAGTTCACCCAGCCCGCTCCGGGCCTGACAGTTTACGCACAGTCTGTCGAACGGAGCGGCGAAATCCGCAATCTCTTCATCCATCGGGCGAAGGACGATGGCGGCGCCACCACCTATACCGCCGATAGCGGGCGGCTCGTCATCCAGGACGGGGCGCCGATCCTCAGACTCTTTCGCGGATCCACCCAGGAGATCTCGCCCGAGGGCGTCCTGAACTACCTGACGTTTGAGGATTATCCCTTTGAACTCAATGAATTTTTACGAAGCGAAGAGCGAATTCACTACAAGCCCTCTGACAGATTCCTCCGTGAACTCCTCTTCCCGGACCTCACCCAGGACTGGGAAAAGCGTAACCGGCTCAAGCTTCTGGCCGAAGGCCATGCGCGACTGGCGACACCGCTTTACAACCTTGCCTTCATGGGGCTTGCAGTCTGGGCCATCCTCGGCGGAGCCTTCTCGCGCCTTGGGTACGGGCGCCGTATCGCCCTTGCCGGCGGCATTGCAGCCGTCGTCAGAATTCTTGGTTTTGTGGCCGTTTCTGCATCTGAATCCGCGAGTTGGATGAATGTTCTCCAGTACCTGATTCCCCTGCTCGCAATGGCCTGGGCCTTGGGAACCGTTTTCCGCGGGCAAAGCCCAGGCGGCGCATCATTCCGAACCCGACCGCTCGCCCGCCGCACGGGGGTCGTTTCAGCGTGAGACGGCGGCTCGGAATTCTCGACCTCTACCTTCTCCGGGCGGCCGTGAGGGGCTTTGCCGGCGCTCTCGCGGTGATTGCGTCCGTGATCCTGCTCATCCAGTTCGAGGAG
>JBJTEN010000225.1:0-3442 GCA_046092925.1 Phenylobacterium sp.
TCGGCAGTCTTCTCGCCGTCGCCTGCCTGTCCGCTGTGGTCGAACTGATCCGCGCCGACCTGGGGGATCGCGGCGCGCGTCGCGCCGCCCGCGCCGCCGTCGGGTTCCGCCTCTACGGTCCGCGCCGGGCCCTGCATGCCGACGCCCACCGCCGGCTTATCGAGGGCTTCGGCCTGGAGGTCCTGGCCCCCTCCCAGGTCGCCCTCGACCTCTGGCGCCGGGCCTCCGGCCTGACGGATGTCCCCGCCCGGGTCCTGCCCCACGCCGTGCTCGGCGGGTCCGCCGACGCCCCTGCGCCCCCGGCGCCGGACGGCGTTCTGCGCCTCGCCTTCCTGGGCGCACCGGTCCCGCACAAGGGCTGGGAGGTCTTCCGCGACCTCGTCGAGCGCTTCGCCGGCGACCCGCGCTACGCCTTCCTCCAGTTCGGCGCCCAGGGCGCGGGATATTCGGGCATGGCCTTCGTCGAGGCGCGGGTCAGCGCCGCGGAGCCCTACGCCATGCGCGACGCCCTGGTGCGGGAAGGAGTCGATGTCGCCCTGGGCTGGTCCCTCTGCACTGAGACCTTCGGCTTCACGGCCCTGGAGGCCGCCGCCGCCGGCGCCGCCGTGCTGGCCGGTCCCGACAGCGGGAACATCGCCGCCCAGGTGGCGGCGGGCCTTCCGGGCCGGGTGTTCGCGGACGAGGCGGCCCTGTTCGCGGCCTTCGAGACCGGCGAGGTCCTGGCCCTCTCCCGGTCCGCTCGCGGCGCTCCGGTCCGCGACCTCGTCTTCAGCGGACTGACGGCCTCGCCAGGAGTTCGTCCAGGGCCTTGATGGACACCACCTCGGAGCCGACCCCGGCGTCCATCCGCATCACCTTGTTGCAGTAGAGCCGGATCAGGTCGAGGTCGTGCGAGGCCAGCACCAGTATGCCCGCCCGCTCCACCAGGCCCAGCAGGCGCTGGTGGGCGATCTTCTGGAAGTCGGCGTCGCCGACCGCGATCCACTCGTCCATCAGCAGGACGTCGGCGTCCACCGCCGTCGCCACGGCGAAGGCCAGGCGCGCCTGCATCCCCGCCGAATAGGTCTTGAGCGGCATGGCGAGGAAGGGGCCCAGGCCCGTGAAGCCGGCGATCTCGTCCAGCTTCTCCTCCACCTGCCGGGCGGAAAGGCCGGCGATCCGGCCGCGCAGGCGGATGTTCTCCAGGCCCGTGGCGGTGGGGTCTATGCCCAGGGACAGGTCCAGCAGGGGCGCGATCTTGCCCCGCACCTCGATCTGGCCCTCATCCGGCTCATAGGCGCCGGACAGGGCCCGCAGCAGGGTGGTCTTGCCCGAGCCGTTGTGGCCGATCAGGCCCAGCCGGTCCCCGGCCCGCAGCTCCAGGTCCAGGCCGGTGATGGCGGTGACGGTGGTCGAGCCATGCCGCGCCTGGTCCAGCCGTCCGCCCACGGCGACGCGGGCGAGGTGCTTCTTCAGCGACTTGGCGTCATAGCCATAGACCGGGAAGCGCAGGGTCAGGCCGCGCACGCTGATGAAGGCCTGGTCCGGCCGGGGCGGCGCTGTCGGGGACTTGGCGCTGCGGCTCATAGGTAGTGCACGATCCGGCGCCGGGTCACGGTGAACAGGCCGAAGGCGACGGCCCAGCCGGCCAGGGCCATGACCACCAGCACGGAGAAGGTCGAGGCCTCGGGCGCAACCCCCATCAGCGGCGCGCGGATGGCGTCCAGCATGTGGAAGAAGGGGTTCCAGGTCAGCACCACGTCCATCAGCCCCACCCGCTCTCCGGGCTGCCAGAAGACCGGCGTCATGAACATGGAGAACTGCATGATGGACATGACGATCTGCGGGATGTCCCGGAACCGGGCCGAGATGATCGCCGTCAGCAGGCACATCCAGGAGACATTGGCCAGCACGAGGGCCAGGCCGGCCAGGGCCAGGGGCAGGTCCATGGTCCGCCACAGTCCGAAGCCGGCGACCACCCCCACCACGATCACCAGGTGGTGCATCAGGGCCGCCAGGTTCCTCAGCACGGCGCGCCAGACGAAGGTCAGCATGGGCAGGGAGGTCTGGCTCAGCATGCCCGAGGCCTGGACGAAGGATTCACAGCCCTCGATCACGGTCTGGGAGATCAGCCCCCAGAAGACGATGCCCAGGGCCACGAAGGGCAGGGTGGTGGCGAGCGGAATGTTCTGCAGCTCGGCGTAGAGGAAGCCGATCCCCAGCACCATCACGGCCATGGACAGGGTGATCCAGAAGGGCCCGAGGATGGAGCCGCGATAGCGCGAGACCACGTCGTGCCAGGCCAGGGACCAGGACAGGCCCAGTCCCTTCAACGAGCGGGTCAGGTCGTCGACCGCCCGGGCCAGGTCATCCCGGAACCCCCGGGACCCCGTGCGCAGCATGTGTTCGGCGATGTCCATCAGCGCTCCCGGGTCGGGGCGGAGGTAACAGGTCGGATTCGGCGGCGCAACACGGGTGCGGTCAGGCCGCCGGCCGCATCACCAGCACGAAGCCGGCCAGCATGACCACATACCCCAGCCAGGCCTGCGGCGGCAGGGACTCCCGGAACAGCAGGACCGCCAGGACGGGGGTCAGGGCCGCGCCCAGGATCGAGAAGGGATAGACCTGGCTCAGGGGCGCCCGGGTCAGGATGTAGACCCAGAGCAGGGAGGTCAGGCCATACCAGACGAAGGCCCCGATGAGCGGAGGGTTCAGGATCACCTTCGCCAGCAGCCCCCCCTCCACCTGCCGGGTGTGTTCCGCCCCCAGCTTGAACAGCACCTGGCCGGCGGGCAGGGCGAGGGAAAAGGCCAGGCAGAGGGCGAGGTCCAGGCCCGAGAGGGACCGGATCACGGGGCCGCCGGGGGTGTCGCCGCGGCCGGGGGCGCCGCCCCGCCGGGAATGCTGACGATCGCGACCTGATGGATCGTGAAGTCGCCGCCCGTGGAGTCGTCCAGGTCCAGCCGGACGCCGGTGATCGTCGAGCGGGTCCAGTCGTCCCCGCCCTTCTTCGGCTGGGCGAGGTCATAGACCATAAGGGTGGTCTCGCCGACCGCCGGGTCCGCGCCCCGGATGGGCTTGGTGGCGAAGCCGGCGTCCTCGCCATGCGACGCGGTGGTCCAGAAGAGCGAGCCGTCCCAGCGGTCGGTGTCGGCCTTGCGGGTGATCCGGACCAGCACCGCATTGGACCCGGCCCCGTTGACCGACAGGTCCTTGGGCAGGCGGATAATCGGGTCGAAGAGGTCGCCCCTGACGTCCAACCCGCCGCCCGGCCGGGCCGTCAGGGTCGATCCCGCGCCCTGGAAGCCGTCGGTCCCGGTCTCGAAGGTCCAGAGGGCCGCAGCCTTCAGGGGCTTGCCGTCGAGGACAAAGGCCTTTTGCGCCGGGTCCAATGCGGTGCTGGTCCGGATCACCCGCAAGGCCGACACCGACCGCTGGGACGGCTCGCTCTTCTGGACCACCG
>JBJTEN010000226.1:0-12616 GCA_046092925.1 Phenylobacterium sp.
ACCTCGGGAAATACGGCTCGATCCGGCGCATCTGCGCTTCCGAGAGCCAAAACAAATCAGCCATGACGTCGCCTCCTGACGCCGCCAATGAATCAGATCACCATCCGATTGGGAATCCCATTAATGGGTCCTGAGTCTAGAACGACGGGGGCCTGCGGGAAAGCCGCTTCACGCGAATCCCGGGCCCGGCCCCGCCCGCCGGTTGCCCTGCGCGCCGGGCCGTGCGAGGCCATGCCCATGCCCGAACTTCCCGAAGTCGAGACCGTCCGCCGGGGTCTGGCGCCCGTCCTGGAGGGCCGCCGCCTGTCCCGGGTCGAGACCCGGCGCCCCGACCTGAGGTTCCCCTTCCCGGAGGGCTTCGTCCAGCGCCTGACCGGCGCCCGGGTCATCGCCCTGAGGCGCCGGGCCAAGTACCTGCTCGCCGACCTCGACCGCGGCGAGACCCTGATCGCCCACCTGGGCATGAGCGGCCGGTTCCGGATCGAAGGGATGGAAGCGCCAGGCCGGTTCCACCATCCGGTCGGCGACAATCCTCGGCACGACCATGCGGTCTTCGAAACCGAGGAGGGCGGGCGCATCGTCTATCACGATCCCCGGCGCTTCGGGTTCATGGGCCTCGTCCCCACAGCAGATCTGGAGCGGCATGCCTGGTTCGCCGGCATGGGCCCGGAACCCCTGTCGGACGCCTTCGGGGGCGGACGCCTGGAGGCGGCCTTCGAGGGGCGCCGCCAGGGCCCAAAGACCCTGCTGCTCGACCAGCGTACTGTGGCGGGGCTCGGCAACATCTATGTCTGCGAGGCCCTGCACGAGGCGCGGATTTCCCCCTTCCGCCCTGCAGGCCGGATCTCCCGGCCGCGCCTCGACGGCCTGGCCCGCACGGTGAAGGCGGTCCTGGAGCGGGCCATCGCGGCCGGCGGCTCGACCCTCAGGGACTTCTCCGCCGCAGACGGAGCCCTCGGCTATTTCCAGCACAGCTTCCGCGCCTACGACCGCGAGGGCGAGGCCTGCGCCAACGCCGGCTGCGGCGGGCGGATTCGCCGGCGGGTCCAGGCCGGCCGAGCCACCTTCTGGTGTTCCGCCTGCCAGAGGTGACGCCGCCCTTGGCCTTTTCGCCTCCGCCGCCTAAAGCGACGGGAAGACTCCGCCGGAGACCCCCATGGCCTACGAGACCCTGATCGTCGAAGCCCACGACGCCGTCGCCCTCATCCGCCTGAACCGTCCGGAAGCGCTCAACGCCCTGAACAGCCTGCTCCTCGACGAGCTTGGCCGGGCGCTGGACGCCGCCGAGGCCGATCCCGGCGTCCGCTGCCTGGTCCTGACCGGGTCCGAGCGGGCCTTTGCGGCCGGCGCCGACATCAAGGAGATGTCGGACAGGTCCTACGCCGAGATGTTCGCCAGCGACTTCTTTGGCCCGGCGGCCCGCCGGATCGAGGCCTTCCGCAAGCCCATCATCGCCGCGGTTTCCGGCTACGCCCTGGGCGGCGGCTGTGAACTCGCCATGCTCTGCGACTTCATCATCGCCTCGGAGACGGCGAAGTTCGGTCAGCCCGAGATCAACCTCGGCGTCATGCCCGGCATCGGCGGCACCCAGAGGCTGACCCGCCTGGTGGGCAAGTCCAAGGCCATGGACATGATCCTTACAG
The DNA here is from genome assembly GCA_046092925.1 of Phenylobacterium sp. GTDB lineage: Bacteria > Pseudomonadota > Alphaproteobacteria > Caulobacterales > Caulobacteraceae > Phenylobacterium. Next base: position 1,644 of record JBJTEN010000226.1, read on the forward strand.
GCCGGATGATGGACGCCGCTGAGGCCGAGCGGTCCGGCCTGGTCTCACGGGTCGTTCCCGCCGACCGGCTGATTGCAGAGGCCCTGGAAGCCGCCGGGAAGATCGCCGGTCAATCGCCCCTCGCCGTCATGATGAATGTGGAGCTGGTGGACGCCGCCTACGAGACCACCCTGGCGGCCGGCGTCGCCATGGAGCGGCGGCTTTTCCACTCCCTCTTCGCCTTCGAGGACCAGAAGGAGGGGATGGCCGCCTTCATCGAAAAGCGGAAACCCCAATTCAGGGGACGCTGAACGGGGGCGCCGCATTGACCGGGCGGGCTCCATCCCGTATACCCGCGCCTCCGATTTCGGCCGTTGTCCTGAATGGACGGCGGCGTCTCCTCACAGAGAGCTGAAGCATGGCCAATAACCCCGGCGCCCGGAAGGCGGTCCGCAAGATCGCCCGCCGTACGGAAGTCAACAAGGCGCGCCGCTCGCGCGTCCGGACCTATCTCCGGAAGTTCGACGAGGCCCTGGCGTCGGGTGACCTCGCGGCGGCGAAGACGGCCTTTGTCGAGGCTGAGTCCGAGCTGATGCGCGCCGTGTCCAAGGGCGTCGTTCATCGTAACACCGGATCGCGGAAGGTTTCCCGTCTCGCCGCCCGCCTGCGCAAGGCTTCGGCCGCCTGAGGGGGATGACCCATTTCGGGTCATGAGCCCTTCAAGTCACTGGATTGATTTAAGAAAAAGCCCCGTCATCGACGGGGCTTTGTCTTTTCGGAACGTGCCTTTCCGGGCCTGTGACAGGTCTTGAAACGTCCTGATACGGATCAGGAAAAACGCACTTCCTTGCGGAAATTGGCTTTCCCGGAGTCAACGAAAATATCCGCCGAAGCGAGAAAGAATCTGCGTTGACCGGCCCTTCCCGACCACTAGTGTTGGGGCTGTAGAGCGTTTTTCCAAGCGACCTCAAGAACCAAAAAACAGCCGCCGGCGATCTTGGTCGTGGCAGCTTCGGGGTCCTTTTGCGCTGTTGCGGACCGCTCTCCGCCGGTGTCGGCGGATGGGCGAGAACGGGTCAGGACTGGGTGGGGTGATGGCGAACCGGAGCCTATCGAAGGATGATGCATCGGTCGAAGTCTGGAACAGAACCTGCCAGGTTCTGAGGCGGGAGCTCGGCGAGGCGACCTTCGGTTCCTGGCTTGGCCAGGCCTCGCTGCGCGAGCAGGACGGCGGCGTCTGTCTCGTGGCCGCTACAGGGGTGGCCCGTGACTGGATTCGTCGCCACGCCTGGCGTCGGATCGGTGAGCTCTGGGCCCAGAATGATCCGATGGGGCGTAGCCTCGCCCTCAAGTCCAAGATGGAGTTCGAGGGGCAGGGCGCGGGGGTGTCGCGGGATGCGCAGGCGCGTTCCGCAGCGCCGGCGGTCACTGCGGGAACCGCGCCCGCCAGAGCGCCGGCGGACGGGGCGAGCGCACCTGCGCCGCCGCCCCGTTCCGCGGCTCCCTCTCCCCAGGCCGGAAGTCGGCTTCAGGGCTTGCAGGAGCGCTTCAGCTTCGAGACCTTCGTGCCCGGACCTTCCAACGAGTTCGCCTTCGCGGTAGCGCGGAGAGTGGCGTCCTGGGCCGATGGTCACTTCAACCCCGTCCTGTTCCATGGACCCTACGGCTTCGGGAAGACTCACCTCCTCAACGCCCTCGCGTGGGAGGCCATGCAGACCGGCGCGGCGCGCCGGGTCGTCTATCTGACGGCCGAGAGGTTCACCTCGACATTTGTCCGGGCGATCCAGGACCGGCAGACCGCTGCATTCAAGGCGGAACTCAGGAACGCCGACCTTCTCCTGATCGACGACGTCCACTTTGTGGCCGGCAAGCAGAACACGCAGGAAGAGCTCTTCCACACCCTCATCGCCCTGATCGAGGATGGCCGGCGCGTCGTCCTCACGGCGGACCGCTCACCGTCGGACCTGTCCGAGATGGAGCCGCGGCTTCGGTCTCACCTTCAGTCAGGTCTTGTCTGCGGCATCGAGCCCGCCGACCGCACCCTTCGTCTGGGCATACTCGAGCGAAAGCTCGCCATCCTGGCCCAGGCGGGAGGCTTCCTGCCGTCGGCCCGGAGCGAAGTCCTCCAGTTCCTGGCGGACCGCTTCTCCGACTCGGTTCGGGAGCTGGAAGGCGCCCTGAACACCCTGATCGCCCGCGTGGGCGGCGATATCGCCCGGCTTGGCCTGGACGAGGCCCAGGCCATCCTGCGGCCCCACCTCGCCTGCAATGAGAAGCGGGTGAAGGTCGATCAGATCCAGAAGGCCGTGGCCGAGCATTACGGTCTCAAGCAGGCCGATATCGTCTCGGAACGCCGGGCGCGGATCGTGGCGCGGCCGCGCCAGGCCGCCATGTGGATCGCCAAGCAGATCACCACGCGTTCCCTGCCGGACATCGGACGCCGTTTCGGCGGCAGGGACCACACAACGGTCCTTCATGCCGTTCGCCGGATCGAAGCCCTCAAGCAGGAGGACGTCGTCCTCGCCCGGGATCTCGATGCGATCATCCGTAAACTGAGAAGCTGAGCCGAGGCTCAGCCTGACCCCAGACGGCGGAAAAGCGCCAGAGCGTCCGGAGTCGGCGGATGGTCGACACGCCGGTAGTCCCGACAGTCGTCCGTTCGCGAGACAAGGCCCGCATGGACCATTGAGCGGCGCAGCAGGGCCGGATCGCCGATCTGGCTGACGGCGTTCAGCCTCTGATTGAATTCGACCTCCGAAAAGACGGATCCCGCCGGAATCCGGGCCCACAGGCCCCACAGGGCGAGGGATTGCAAGGAGGTCTTCGCGGGCCAGGTGGCGAGGCGTCCCTGGTCGTCAAAATGGCGAGCGGTTCGTTCCACCAGGGCGAAGTCCGGCCCTGGTTCGGTCTCAGGCGCCGGGGACGAAGGCTCTGCGGTGGCCTGCGCCCGGAAGTGCTGAAAGTTCCGGGCGCCGGCCGCGCGGGCCAGCATGTTCAGCATCTCGACGTGCCCCGGAGGATCCGTCCGGGCGGCCAGCTGGCTTCGGAGGGATCGGGCCAGGGCCGAGATATCGTCGACGGCGAAGGGCAGGAGTGTTCTGGGCATCACGCGTCCTCGTGCTGCGCCTGGCCCGCGGGGGGCGGTGTCGGGGTCGCCGGCTTCGACCTGGCGCAGGAGAAGAGCGTCAGACGGGGAAGAGGTTTGCCTGGGCAGGTTTAGCTCCCCTTGCGGGGCGGCGACGCCTGGGTGAACTGCGGACCCTGATACGCCTTACCCCGGCGCACCGGATATGAAAAGGGGCGGCCGGATCGCTCCGGCCGCCCCTCGCATTTTCCTCAAGGACAGGCGGATCAGCCTTCGGCCTCCTCCGCAGCATCCTCCTTCTTGGAAAGGTCCTCGCCCGTCTCCTGGTCGACCACCTTCATGGAAAGACGTGTCTTGCCCCGGTCGTCGAAGCCCAGGAGCTTGACCTTCACGGTCTGGCCTTCCTGCAGGACGTCGGAAACCTTGTTCACACGGTCCTTCGAGATCTGGCTCACGTGGACCAGGCCATCCTTGGCGCCGAAGAAGTTCACGAAGGCGCCGAAGTCGACGATCTTCACGACCTTGCCGGTATAGATGGCGCCCAGTTCGGGCTCCGAGGCGATGGACTTGATCCAGTCGCGGGCGGCGTCGATCTTGGCCTGGTCCGCCGCTGCGATGCGGATGGTGCCATCCTCGCCGATGTCGACCTTGGCCCCGGTCTCGGCGGTGATTTCGCGGATCACCTTGCCGCCGGAACCTATCACTTCGCGGATCTTGTCCACGGGGATCTTGATGGTCTCGATCTTCGGGGCGAACTCGCCGAGCTGGGTGCGCGGGGCCTCCATGGCCTTGGCCATCTCACCCAGGATGTGCTGGCGGCCGCCCTTGGCCTGCTCCAGCGCCTTGCGCATGATCTCCTCGGTGATCCCGGCGATCTTGATGTCCATCTGGAGGGAGGTGATCCCGTCCTCGGTGCCGGCCACCTTGAAGTCCATGTCGCCGAGGTGATCCTCGTCGCCCAGGATGTCCGAGAGCACGGCGAAGCCGTCCTTCTCCAGGATGAGGCCCATGGCGATGCCGCTGACCGGCTTCTTCAGGGGCACGCCGGCGTCCATCAGGGCCAGAGAGGCGCCGCACACCGTCGCCATCGACGACGATCCATTGGACTCCAGGACCTCCGACACCAGACGAAGGGTGTAGGGGAACTCGTCATGGCTGGGGAGCATGGGGCGAACGGCCCGCCAGGCCAGCTTGCCGTGGCCGACTTCCCGCCGCCCAGGGGCGCCCATCCGCCCGGTCTCGCCGACGCTGAAGGGGGGGAAGTTGTAGTGCAGCAGGAAGCGCTCGTAGTACTTGCCCTCCAGGGCGTCGATCAGCTGTTCGTCATCGCCCGTACCGAGGGTGGCGACCACCAGGGCCTGGGTCTCGCCGCGCGTGAACAGGGCCGAGCCGTGGGCCCGGGTCAGGACTCCGACTTCCGAGACGATCGGCCGCACCTTGTCGACCGTCCGGCCGTCGATGCGGATGCCCGTCTCGATGATGTTGCGGCGGACGACCTCGGCCTCGAGCTCCTTCAGCACGCCGGCCAGCTTCTGGCCGTCGACGCCCGAGGGATTGGCCTCGGACTTGGCCAGGGCGGCCACGGCCTTGGCCTTGGCCTGGCTGACGGCGTCGTGGCGCTGGCCCTTGGCGACGATCTTGTAGGCGGCCGCCAGATCGGCGCCGATCAGTTTCCGGGCCTCCGACTTCAGGGCCTCGGTATCGTCCGGGGTGAACTCGAAGGGGTCCTTGGCCGAATGCTCAGCCAGCTCGATGATGGCGTCGATCACCGGCTGCATGGACTTGTGGGCGAAGGTTACGCCGCCCAGAACCACCTCTTCCGAGAGCTCCTGGATTTCCGATTCCACCATCATGACCGCGTCGCTCGTGCCGGCGACGACCAGGTCCATGGCCGACTCCTTCATCTGGTCGAGGGTCGGGTTCAGAATGTACTCGCCGTTGGCGTAGCCGACGCGCGCCGCGCCGATGGGACCCATGAAGGGCGCGCCGGACAGCACGAGAGCGGCGGAGGCGGCGACCATGGCGACGATGTCGGGATCATTCTCCAGGTCATGGGCCAGCACGGTGGCGACCACCTGGACCTCGTTCTTGAAGCCCTCGACGAACAGCGGCCGGATCGGACGGTCGATCAGGCGCGAGGTCAGGGTTTCCTTCTGGCTCGGCGCGGCCTCGCGGCGGGGGAAGGAGCCGGGGATCTTGCCCGCGGCGTAGTACTTCTCCTGGTAGTTCACGGTCAGGGGGAAGAAATCCTGCCCGGGCTTAGCGCTCTTGGCGTAGACGGCGGTGGCCAGCACCATGGTCTCGCCATAGGTGGCCAGGACGGATCCGTCGGCCTGACGGGCCATGCGGCCTGTCTCGAGGGTCAGGGCGCGACCACCCCACTCGATGGTCTTTCTCTTGATATCGAACATTTGGCTTCTTTCTTGTCCCGCGGGCGTATTCCCGGCGGGGGCGGACAGGGCGTCGGACGACCGAAATCCTCTCCAGGAACGACAGGCGCGGTGAGGATTTCTTTGGAACCCCCGATGTAGGACGGCGACCCCCGAATGGGCCTCCGCGCACCGCCCCTGGTCCCCCGGCCTGTCGCGGGGGCGGCGGTGAATGCAGCCAGGGCCCCTTGCGGGGCCCCGGGAACTATCGGCGCAGGCCGAGCTTCTCGATGATCGCCTGGTAACGGGCGAGGTCCGAGGCCTTCAGGTGGTCCAGAAGGCGGCGCCTCTGGGACACCATCTTCAGGAGGCCCCGACGGGAGTGGTTGTCCTTCTTGTGGCTCTTGAAGTGCTCGGTCAGGTTGGCGATCCGTTCGGACAGGATGGCCACCTGGACTTCCGCGCTTCCGGTATCGCCTTCGGAGCGACCGTGGGTCTGGATCAGTTCCGCCTTGCGTTCCAGCGTAATCGACATCGTAAGGTCCCCGCTCTGGTCAGAGGTGAAAGACACGGGCGGGTTCGAGCCGTCCCATCCGCATCTCGCAGAGCGCCACCAGCGACCCGTCCTCTATGGCCGAAACGGTCCGGGAACCGGCCGGAAGCCGGGTCCTCAGGTCGTCAACCTGTCGGGGAACGAGAACGATGGGCCGTCCCTGCTTAAGCCTGAAGGCGTCTTCTGCGGTCACGGCCAGCTCCGGGATGTCGTCCAGAGCGGTCTCGACCGGAAGCAGGGCCTCCAGGAGGCGGGCCTTATGCCCCAGATCCTCAAGGTTTTCCAGTCCAATCGCCCGGGCCTCTGTAAAGGGCCCCACCCGGGTGCGCCTCAGGGCGCTCACATGGCCGCAGGCGCCGAGCCGCTCGGCGAGGTCGCGGACCAGGGAGCGGACATAGACGCCCTTGCCGCAGTCGATCTCGATCTCGACATGGACGGGGTCCGGCGCAGCGGTCACCCTGGCGGCATGGATGACCACCCGCCGGGGAGCCAGCTCCACGGCTTCGCCCGCCCGGGCCAGGTCATAGGCGCGCTCGCCGTCCACCTTGATGGCGGAGTAGGCCGGCGGGACCTGGTCGATCTCGCCGACGAAGTCCGGCAGGACCTTCTCGACTTCGGCCGCCGTCGGGCGCGAGTCCGAGGTGGCGCTGGTCTCGCCCTCACGGTCCAGGGTGGTCGTGGTGCGCCCCCAGGCGATGGTGAAGCGATAGGTCTTGCCCGCGTCCATCATGAAGCTCACCGTCTTGGTGGCTTCCCCGAGGGCGATGGGCAGGATTCCGGTGGCCAGGGGATCAAGGGTCCCGGCGTGCCCGGCCTTGCGGGCGTTGAACAGCCGCCGGACCCGACCCACGGCCTGGGTCGACGTCAGGTCATAGGGCTTGTCCAGACAGATCCATCCGGAGACAGCGTCTCCGCTCTTGCGGCGACCCATCTCAGGCCTCGTCGTCGGTATCTTCGGGGCCCAGGTCACGTGCGACCTTCGGATCCCGGAACAGGGCGTCCATCCGCGCCGCCTCGGTAAAGCTCTCATCGTGGATGAACCGCAGGTCGGGGGTGAACTTCATGTCGATGCTCCGGCCGAGCCGTCCTCTGAGGAACCGGGCGTGTCGGTTCAGGGCCGAGACCATGCGATCCGCGTCCGCCCCGCCCAGGGGCTCGACGAAGGCATGGGCGTGGCGCAGGTCCGGGCTCATCCGGACCTCGGTCACGGTCACCGAGACGCCGGCCAGGTCGGGATCCGCGATCTCTTCCTCGCGCAGGATCTCGACCAGGGCGTGGCGTATGAGTTCTCCGGCCCGCAGCTGTCGCTGCGAGGGTCCGGCCGGGGCGCCGCGACCGGCGCCGGTGTGTCGTTTCATGGGAGGGTCCCGGATGGCTGGCCCGGACCGCGGATCGGACGCGGGCTCGGGGAAAGGCGGCGGGTTCTAGTCGGGTGCGGTGCGCCTGTCCAGCCGCAGGCCCGGTCAGGCGCCCGTACGCCGGCGGAAAAAGGCGATGACCTTCTGCTCTGCAGCCTTGGTCGGACCGTCCTCACGCAGGTGCAGGGTCAGGACCGAGTGGGGCGGCATGTCGGCGGGCGCGGCGTCCGCGTCCTCCAGTTCCACGGGCTCGAAGCGGTCGCCGAAGGTCGCCTTCAGGGTCTCGAAGCGGGCGTCCGGTACGAACCTGTCCGACCGGAAACGAAGACCCATCACCGTCAGATCCTCGGCCTCCAGCCGGTCCTTCACGCAGCGCAGGTCGGCGGGCGAGACGTCGATGTCCGCCGCCCGGGCGCGGGAACCGAAGGGAAGGGGAAGGGAGGGCTGGGACAGGACCGGGGCCACGACTGCGGGCTCGGTCATCATGGCCAGGGCGAAGCCGCCGGAGAAGCACATGCCCACGGCCCCGACGCCGGATCCCCCGCACTCGGCGTGGGCCTTGCGGGCCAGGGCCCTCAGCCAGTCGGCGATGGGACTGGTCTTCCCGGTCCGCCAGACGTTGAACTCGCGCCGGACACAGAAGGCCGTGGCCATTGATTTCAGGTCGTAGCCGCCGCTGACGGGGCGGCCGGGATCGCCGATCAGGCTGGGCAGGAAGACCGTCATGCCGGCCTCCGCCACCCGGTCCGCGAAACGGATGACCAGGGGGTGGAGGCCGGGAATCTCATGGATGATGACGACGGCGGGGCCGTTCCCGCGGCGCCAGACGGGGCGGGTCCAGGGGCCATCCTCGAAGTCGAACCGCTCGTAGGCGGACAGGGCGTCTTCCCAGGCCATGCAGGCCTCCTTCAGAGCCGGATCTTGAGAGAGGAAAGGTCGCCCTCGAAGCCGCTCAGTCGCCACCGGCCCGCATTCGACCGACTGAAGATGAGGACGCAGGGGCCATCCCTTCGCTGCGCGGCGCAGACCCGTCCATCGGGCAAGGCCCTGAGCTGGCTGGCGATGGCCAGCGTACCCGGGATCGGCTTGTCCCGGGTGTAGCCATAGGCCTCGGCCACCTGGCGGAAGACCCCCGGCTGGATCAGGGCGTCCCCTGCAAGGCGGGCCAGGGCGGGGGCCGCTACCAGTCCGAGCCGGCCCAGGTCGAGGCCGTCGACCTTCAGGCGGGAGGCCTCCCGGGCAAGGCGGGCGGCGATCTCGGCCTTCAGGGCCTCCCGGTCTACGCGGGCGTCGAAGGCCTGCCGGTCCTCGTCCCGGATCGCCACAAGCAGGGCGTGGACATCATTGGCCGCCTCAAGACGGCTGGAGGTCGCGCAGGCCGCCAGAAATCCCAGGAGCCCAAAGAGGACGAGGCGTCTGAGCATGGGCCTCCCCGCTGAGCGCACCCTAGAGGCTGCGCTTGACCTCTTCGATGGTGAAGCACTCGATGATGTCGCCTTCCTGGATGTCCTGGAAGCCCTGGAAGGCCATGCCGCACTCGACGCCGTTGCCCACCTCGGCCACCTCTTCCTTGAAACGCTTGAGGGTCTGGAGGACGCCCAGCTCGAGGACGACAATGTCGTTGCGCACGATCCGGACGCGGGCGCCCCGGCGCACCACGCCCTCGGTGACGCGGCAGCCGGCCACCTTGCCCACGCGGGTGATGTCAAACACCTGCAGGACGCGGGCGTTGCCGAGGAAGGTTTCCCTCTGCTCAGGCGCCAGCAGGCCGGACATCACGCCCTTCACGTCATCGAGCAGGTCATAGATGATCGCGTAGTAGCGGATCTCCACCCCCTCGCGCTCGGCGAGCTGGCGGGCCTGGCTGGTGGCGCGGACGTTGAAGCCCAGGATGGGCGCGCCCGATCCCTTGGCCAGCATGACGTCGCTTTCGCTGATCGCCCCGGCGCCGGACAGGATGATCCTGGCGCGGACTTCGTCGGTGGCCAGCTTGTCCAGCGAACCGACAATGGCCTCGGCGGAACCCTGGACGTCGGCCTTGATGATGACCGGCTTCTCCGAGATCTTCTTGTCCTGCATCTTGGCCATGAAGTCGGCCATGGAGACGCCGCCGCCCACGGGGGCCCCGGCCTTCTCGCGCTTCAGGCGGATGCGGTACTCGGTCAGTTCGCGGGCGCGGGCCTCTGAGTCCACCACCGCGAAGGCCTCGCCGGGAGCCGGCGCGCCGTCCAGGCCGAGGATCTCCACGGGCTCGGAGGGGCCCGCGGCGGGAACCTGCTCGTCACGCTCGTTCAGGAGCGCCCGGACGCGGCCGAAATTCGCTCCGGCCACCACGATATCGCCCCGCTTCAGCGTGCCGCGCTTGACCAGCACGGTGGAGACGGCGCCGCGGCCGCGGTCGATCTTGGACTCGATGACCACGCCCTCGCCGGTCCGGTCCGGGTTGGCCTTCAGTTCAAGAACCTCGGCCTGCAGCAGGATGGCCTCAATGAGGTTCTCAAGCCCGGTCTTCTTCAGCGCCGAGACCTCGATGATCTGGGTCTCGCCGCCGAGGCTCTCGGCCACCACCTCGTGCTGCAGCAGCTCGTTGATGACGCGGGTCGGATTGGAGTCCGGCTTGTCCATCTTGTTGACGGCGACGATGAGCGGCGTCCTCGCCGCCCGGGCGTGCTGGATGGCCTCGATGGTCTGGGGCATGACCCCGTCGTCCGCCGCGACCACCAGGACGACAATGTCCGTCACGTCCGCACCGCGAGCCCGCATGGCGGTGAAGGCGGCGTGGCCGGGGGTGTCCAGGAAGGTCACCTTCTGGCCGTCGGGCAGCTTCACCTGGTAGGCGCCGATGTGCTGGGTGATGCCGCCGTGCTCGCCGCCCGCCACGTCGGCCTGGCGGAGGGCGTCCAGCAGCGATGTCTTGCCGTGGTCGACATGGCCCATGACGGCGACCACGGGGGCCCGCGGCTCCATGTTCTCGTCGACATCCTCCGCGCCGAGGAAGCCTTCCTCGACGTCGGAGTCGGACACGCGCTTCACGGTGTGGCCGAATTCGGTGGCGATCAGCTCCGCCGTGTCGCTGTCGATCACGTCGTTGATCTTCACCATCATGCCCTGGCGCATCAGGAACTTGATGACATCCACGCCGCGGGTGGCCATCCGGTTGGACAGCTCCGCCACGGTGATCACGTCGGGGATGACCACCTCGCGGGCCACACGGGCCTGCTCCTGGACACCGCCCTTGCGCTTCTCGCGCTCACGCTCCCGGGCCCGGCGGACCGAGGCGAGGGACCGCATCCGTTCGACGGCGCCCTCATCGTCCCCGGCCACCGCCTGGATGGTCAGGCGGCCTTCGCGGCGCTGGGTGGCGCCCTTGGCGCGGCTGATCGGCTTGCCGGCCGCATTGGCGGCCTTGCGGCGCGTATCCTCGTCGTCGTCGGCGCGCCGGTCGAGGGTCTGGGAGCCGGGACGCGGGGCCTGCCGGGCCGCGCGCTGGATTTCGGGCGAGGCGGGACGGACGCCCGCGCCCGGCCAGACCCGGACCTACGAACCTTCGCGCGAACGGCGCGATGACCGGCCGACGACGACGACATATCGGCCCGAGCGCCCGCAGGGCCGGGTCGAGAACGCCAGCT
>JBJTEN010000227.1:0-7759 GCA_046092925.1 Phenylobacterium sp.
CGTACATAGCGCTCACGTTCGTGTTGATGGATTGAACACCCATGTCGTACCTTCCATTCTGGTCGGGGATTTCGTCCGGCATTTTGCGGACGCGCGATTCTTCGCGATCGGCGGGTCGCAAGGACCGCGCCAGAACAGACACGGTCAGCCCTTGCCAACCTGACTGAAAAGGCAGGGTTTTTAGTCTTGGAGCAGACCTTGGCCGCGGGGTCCGGGACGCCTGGGACGCCGCCCGGCAGTTTCCGCCGGGCTCTTCCTGCCGCCCTAGCGGGCTTCGCTGGCGAGCAGGTTGTCGAAGTACGCGATCGTCCGCGTCAGCCCCTCGTCGAGCTCGATCGTGGGCTTCCAGTCGAGCAGCCGGCCCGCAAGGCTGATGTCCGGCCTCCGCTGGCGAGGATCATCAGACGGGAGGGGGCGGTGGACAAGCCTCGACGCTGATCCGGTCAGGGCGATGACCCTTTCGGCCAGGGCGCGGATCGTGAACTCGCCCGGATTGCCCAGATTGACCGGGCCGGTGACGTCGTCCGGCGTGCCCATCAGCCGGAGAATCCCTTCGACAAGGTCATCGACAAAACAGAAGGACCGGGTCTGAAGGCCCTCGCCATACAGGGTGATATCCTCCCCCTTCAGGGCCTGGACAATGAAGTTCGAGACGACCCGTCCGTCGTTGGGATGCATCCTCGGACCATAGGTGTTGAAGATCCGGGCGACCTTGATCTTCAGACCGTGCTGGCGGTGATAGTCGAAGAACAGGGTCTCCGCACAGCGCTTGCCCTCGTCATAACAGGATCGGACTCCGATCGGGTTGACGTTGCCCCAGTAGTCTTCGGTCTGGGGATGAATGGCGGGATCGCCGTAGACCTCGCTGGTGGAGGCCTGAAAGATGCGGGCGCGCCGGCGCTTGGCCAGACCCAGCATGTTGATGGCGCCATGCACGGAGGTCTTGGTCGTCTGGACCGGATCAAACTGGTAGTGCACTGGCGAAGCCGGACAGGCCAGATTGTAGATCTCGTCGATCTCCGCAAAAAGCGGGAAGGTCACATCGTGCCGCATGAGCTCGAACGCCGGGTTTCCCAGCAGGTGGGCCACATTGCGACGGGCCCCCGTGTAGAAGTTGTCGACGCAGAGGACCTCGTGTCCCGCATCGATGAGGCGCTCGCACAGGTGCGAACCGATGAATCCGGCGCCGCCGGTGACCAGGATACGTTTCATGTGTTTCGCCAACTCCGCGCTCAGGCAGGGAATCAGGCCGCAGTCTCATTCCGTGCGCTGAGACCCTGCATGATCATGCGGTTGACGTCGATCAGGTCCTGAATGTCTTCCCGACCGCGAATGACCTCGCTGGTGTATTTCCCGACCCAGATGGAGAGGGAGACGATCCCCGCCCTGAGCTCCTTGGGGAGCTGGTTGCCTTCGCTGCCGCAGTCGATCGCCAGCACCGACCAGAGCCGGCGGTTCCAGTCCAGGGCGGGAACCCTCCCGGCAATGTCGGAGGGATCCAGGCGCGAAGCCTCCACGAGGGCGAGCGTCACCTGCGAAAACAGGCGGAACTCGGTATCCCTCGGGGTCTCAGCCCTCGTCGCCGCCTGCTGATACGCCCGCAGGGACATTCCCCAACCTCACATCTTCGTATTCGATGAGCTTCCGACAGGAGAGAAGCGCTTTGTAATAGTCGCGCTGGAGACAGCAACGTGAAATCGTCACGCACTCCGCGAGAACTGCAGGATTCCGGACTGCTCCCATGAATTCGCTCAACCTACGCACGAACTCGTCATAGTACTTCTGGGCATCGGTAGGCTCAAGGTACATGAGCATGACCTGGAAGTATATCCGACGCGAAGGCGTATTGGCCTGCTCGGGCTGGAGAATGTCCTTTTCCCTGAGGACGGACGCCTTGTTCTGGAGGATCAGGACGCCGCGGCGATCGCCGTTCTGGATCACCGCACCATTGAGGACCAGCTTTTCGCCCGGCTTCAGAGAGAGCTTGAGTGGCAAGGCCTGGTTCCCAAGACGCGCGTGGAAGTCGCATTTGAACTTCGGGCCTGATACCCGGAGAGGAGTTAACGATGTCCTTATCCTCCCCGAATTCATGGTTAGCGTCGCATTAACCCTTCGGCCTCAGGAAGGTGAAGCCCCTCCTGCAGGATCGAGCCATGACGGACGCCGCTTCGCCCTTCCCGGCGCCAGAGACCCCTGGTGCATCCAGGGGCCTGATGGGTTCCAGCACTTCGCAGGGCGCGCTACGGGTCCTGAAGCAGGAACTGGCTCTGCAGCGGGATGCGCGGATCTCCGCCCTGTTGGCGCGGGCGGTGGCCGAGATCCGGGCCCATCGGCCCGACGGCGCGGCGGACCTCGCGCTTCAGGCCTTGCAGATCGACGAGCGATCCGGGCTCGCATGGCATGTGCTGGCCATCGCCCAGGAGGGACGTGGCGACTTCGTGACCTCGCTCCGCTGCTATGAAGCGGCGCTGGCCCTGCTACCCGCGGACTCCGACGTGCCTCTTAACCTCGGAAGACTGGCCTTCCGCATGGGCATGTACAGCACGGCGGAAAAGCTCTTCGGTCACTTTCTGGCGCAGCGACCGGACCACGCGGAAGGGGTGAACAACAAGGCCCTCTCCGTCAGTGCGCAGGACCGCACGGACGAGGCGATCCGGATGCTTCAGGACTTCCTCGGGCGAAATCCGACCCACGCCAACATCTGGAACAGTCTGGCCGGAATGGTCGCCGAAACCGGAGACATGGCGTCTGCGGAGACCTTCTACCGCGAAGCCCTTCGCCTTGATCCCAGGACGCCGAGAATTCGTTACAACCTGGGCTCGATGTGGATCGATACCGGTCGGGTCGCCGAGGGGCTTGGAGAGATCGAGACCGCCCTGAAGCGTCCGATGGCCGCCGACGAGAAGGCCATGATGACCATGGCTCGCGGCCTCGCCCAACTCGCCCTGGGCCGGCTTTCCGAGGGATGGCGAAACTACGCGGCGCGACATGACATCCACCTGAAGGTTGTCACCTACTTCGCCATCGAGGGCGCCCGCTGGACACCGGGCGCCGCCCTTGGCGGCAAGTCACTCCTCCTGGTCGGCGAACAGGGCCTGGGCGACGAGGTGCTCTTTGCAGGCCTTGTCCCGGACGTGCTCGAAGACCTTGGTTCCGGCGGCGAGCTGACCATGGCCGTTGAAAAGCGGCTGGCGCCCCTCTTCGCCAGGAGCTTTCCATCGGTGCGGGTGGAAGCTCACAGGACGGTGGCCACAGGGGGCCGCACCGTCCGGGCCGTTCCGGCGCTTCAGACGTCCGGCGCCAGGTTCGATCTCTGGTCGCCTATCGCTTCGCTTCTGCAGGACTACCGACCCACGATTGACGCCTTCCCCCCAAGGACAGGCTATCTCCGCCCCGACCCGGAGCGCGTCGCCTTCTGGCGGGACGCCCTGGCTTCGACCCCCGAGGGCCCCAAGGTGGGTCTTCTCTGGAAGAGCGCGGTCCTCACCCGCGGGCGGAGTCGCCTTTTCTCGTCGTTCGAGGCTTGGGAGCCCGTGCTTCGGACGCCAGGTGTCGTGTTTGTGAACCTGCAGTACGGCGATTGCGAGGCTGAGCTCCGGATGGCGCAGGAGCGCTTCGGGGTCGAAATCTGGAATCCGCCCGGGATCAATCTTCGCGAAGACCTGGATGATGTCACAGCACTCTCCGTCGCTCTGGACCTGGTGATCGGATTCTCCAACGCCAGCTTCAACCTGGCCGCCGCCGCGGGAACTCCCGCCTGGCTGATCGCCGGCAAGGGCACATGGACGGCCCTCGGTACGGATCGCTATCCCTGGTATCCGCAAGTCCGCCTGCATCAGCCTGAGATCCACTCGGACTGGGACCCGGTGCTGAAGACCATCGCGAACAACCTGGCTCGGGAGTTCGGCGGAGCGTCGGGGCGGCCTGAGGGCCACGAGGAGGCCTCAGCGTGACGCGAGCCTGCACATGACCCCCGGCGACACTTCTTCCCAGGCCCTGCCCGGATCGGAAATCCAGGCCATGGAGGCGACCCTTCGGGACTCCGCACTCGGCGACGTCGGTCGTGACGACGGTTCACCCGGGAACGAACCGGACTCGCTCGTGTCACAGGCCCGTCAGGCGCTCGGTGAACGCCGGCTTGAGGCGGCTGCACAGCTATGCCACGCCGCACTCGAGATCGACGAGACCCATGCGCTGGCCTGGCATGTGCTCGCCGTCGTCAACGAGGTGAAGAAGGACTTTCCGACCGCCCTGTCGTGTTACCAGGCGGCGCTGAAGCTGCTTCCCGATAACCCAAGCATTGTTCTCAACCTGAGCCGCTTGGCCATGACAATGGGCATGAGCCAGGTGGCGGAAAAGCTGATCCGAAACCTTCTGATCTCCGATCCGGACAACCCCGAGGCGATCAACAAGCTCGCGATCGCCCTGAGCGCCCAGGACCGGCGCACTGAGGCCATCACCCTGCTCCGGGACTTCCTGGAGCGACAGAACGGTCATCCGAAACTCCTGAACAACCTTGGCAGTCTGGTCGCGGACTCCGGGGATCTGGAGACCGCCAACATCCTGTTCAGCGAAGCCTTGCGCCTCTCGCCCGACCTCGTCGCAGCGGCCTACAATCTCGGCGACAATCTCCTGGTCCGGGGCCGGACGGCGGAAGCCCTCCGTCGGATCGAGGCGGCGGTGGCCGCCGGCCCGCCGCCCGAGGATCGACCGGCCATGGTCTTCGCCAGGGGGCTTGCGCATCTCGCGCTGGGCAAGCTGGAGGCGGGGTGGCGCGACTACGAGGCGCGGAACGATCCCAACTGGCCGGGACATATCCGAAATCTGCGGGAGGAACCGCTCTGGAGACCCGGAGATCCTCTTCTGGGCCGTCGCCTCCTGGTCCTCGGAGAGCAGGGACTGGGGGACGAGGTCCTCTTCGCCAGCCTGATTCCGGACCTTCTCGAGCAGGTAGGGCCAGAGGGAAGCGTCATCCTGGCCGTGGAGCCCCGACTGGTCAGCCTCATGGCCCGGACCTTTCCGCAGGCTCAGGTTACGGCGCATCGCGCCGGGGACCTTGGCGGTCACAGGGTTCGGATCGTACCCAGCTTGCCGAAGGGCGATTGCGACCTCTGGACCCCGATCGCATCGCTTCTCCAGACCTTGCGGCCGGATGTCCGCGCCTTCGAAGGACGCGGCGGCTATCTGAAGGCGGACCCCGGGCGCGTCGACCATTGGCGAAATGTCCTGGGGCAGGCGCCCCCCGGGCTCCGTGTGGGACTTCTCTGGAAGAGCGCTGTGCAATCCAGGGGACGGGCTCGCAGCTTCGCGGAGTTCGACGCCTGGGCGCCGGTGCTCAGGACGCGCGGAGCCACATTCGTGAACCTGCAGTACGGAGACTGCGAGCCGGAGATCCGGATCGCGCAGGAAAGGTTCGGGGCCCGCATCTGGACCCCGCCGGGCATCGACCTGATGCAGGATCTGGACGAGGTGACCGCCCTGGCGAGCGCCCTCGACCTCACCATCGGATTCGCCAACGCCACCTTCAATCTCGCAGCGGCGACAGGTGCGCCGGCCTGGCTGATCGCCTCGAAGGGCGCCTGGACGACCCTCGGGACCCGCGCCTATCCCTGGTATCCGCAGGTGCGCCTCTACCAGCCCGGCGCCTACGCGGACTGGCGCCCTGTCCTGGCCCGGGTGGCGAAGGACCTCAAGGTGGCCGTCGGAGCCGGGGCCTGATGGCGGCTGCGGCCGGGACCCCGCTGGACGACGCCCTCAAGGCCCTCGACGAGGGGCGCCTGCAGGACGCCGTCCGAGTTGCGCGACGAACGGCCGAAATGGACCCGACATCGCTGGCCGCCCTCAGGGTCCTGGCCCTGGCCCAGGAGCGGCTGGGCGAGGTGGCGGACGCCCTGGCGACCTACGAAAACGCCCTGCGGCTGGCGCCCGACGATCCCGATCTCCTGAACGGCCTTGGCCGGCTGGCTCTGGAACTGGATCTGTCGCCAGTCGCCGCAGGAATGGCGCGCCAGTCCCTGGCGGCGCGGCCCGGAGACCCCGAGGCGGCGTGCCTGCTCGGCCGCGCCCTCGCCCGGGAGGGACGGGTTCCGGAGGCCATCAGATATCTTGCGGACCATCTGGGCGCCTATCCCGAGCAGGCCGGCGTCTGGAATGCGCTGGGCGTGCTGATGTCCGACTCCGGCGATCCGGTCATGGCGGAAACCGCCTTTGCAGAGGCGATACGCCTGAATCCGGAGCTTGTCCCGGCCCGGTTCAACCAGGCGAACCTTCTGGTGACCCTCGGGGACACCCGGCGGGCGCTCGACGCCCTGCTTGAGATACCGGAGACGGACCTGAACGCGCGGGAACGGGCGACCCTGCGATTCTCGAGGGCATGCGCCCGGTTGCAACTGGGGGATCTTCCCGGCGGATGGCGTGACTACGAAGCCCGGAACGATCCGGGCCTTTCGGGGGCGGCTGACTTCGAAGCCCCGGGCAGGCGCTGGCGGCCCGGAGATCCGCTGGACGAGCCTGACCTGCTGCTCTTCGGTGAACAGGGCCTTGGGGATGAGGTCCTGTTCGCCAGCCTGCTCCCGGACCTTCTGAAGCGGACCGACCGGCCGACCAGGATTCACTTTGCAGTGGAACCGCGGCTTGTCTCCCTGTTCCAACGCTCCTTCCCGGAGGTGTCGGTCATCGCCCATTCGACGGTGGGAACGGGAGGACGCAAGATCCGGCGGATACCGCCGTCGCACAGCTCCACTCGCGTCTCGGCCTGGGCGCCGATCGGCGATCTGCTCCCGGTCCTTCGACCAGACATCTCCGCCTTTCCCGGACACAACGGGTTTCTCACCGCCGATCCCCGGCGGGTGCTGGAGCAGCGTGACTGGCTGGCGAGCGCCGGCGGCGGATTGCATGTCGGGCTCTTGTGGAAAAGCGGGTTCCTGGCGGGGGCCCGGGGCCTTTCCTTCGCAGGCTTCGAGTCCTGGGCGCCGGTGCTGCAGACACCCGGCGTGACCTTCGTCAATCTCCAGTACGGGGAGTGCGAGGAGGAGATCGCCCTGGCGCAGGATCGCTTCGGTGTCGAGATCCTTACGCCGCCGGGGCTGGACCTGAAGCAGGACCTCGAGGGCGTGGCGGCGCTGGCTTGTGCATTGGACCTGGTCATCGGGGTGGCCAACGCCAGCTTCAACCTATCCGGGGCCTGCGGCGGGAGGACCTGGCTGGTCAGCGGCCCCGACGCCTGGACCGTTCTGGGGAGCGGTCGCTATCCTTGGTACCCGCAGGTCCGACTGTTTCCCTCCACCCGTCTGGGTGACTGGCCGGACGTCCTCGCCACCGTCGGCCGCGCGCTCGCCGAGGAAGCCGGGCCCTGAACCCGCCAGGTGGCGGCGGCGAGCAGGGATTGCAGCGGGAAAGGCCGGGGATGAAGCGGCTTGAATGTCTCCGGCCAGTCTTTAGTGTGCCCGAAGGTTTGAAACATCAGTTCAGGCGACCGCCCCCTGGGCCGGCGCATTGCGGGGACACCATATGAGCCAGCGTTTTGAAGGCACTGACAATTACGTCGCCACCGACGATCTCAAGGTGGCCGTCAACGCCGCCATCGCACTGGAGCGGCCCCTGCTGATCAAGGGCGAACCCGGCACCGGAAAGACCGGGCTGGCCTACGAGGTCGCCCGGGCGCTCGACGCGGAACTGAGCACCTGGCACATCAAGTCGACCACCAAGGCGCATCAGGGCCTCTACGAGTACGACGCCGTCACCCGCCTGCGGGACAGCC
>JBJTEN010000228.1:0-2853 GCA_046092925.1 Phenylobacterium sp.
CCGCGCCGGAGGCGCCCAGCTCGGACGCCTGGGCAAAGGCGCCCGCCCGGGGCGGATCGAAGACCACGGAGTCCAACCGCTTCAGTTCCAACGCCTGGACAGTCCTTCGGAAGAGATCCCGGACCTCGGTCGTGACGCCATGAAGACTTGGCGCGGACCCGACGGCGGCGGAAAGGGCGGCAATCGCCGGGGCTGAGCCTTCGACGGCCAGCACCGGAGCCAGGCGCGCCAGGGGGAAGGTGAAGGTCCCGACCCCGCAGAAGAGGTCCGCAAGACGGCGGGCGCCGGCGACGGCTTCGACGACATGGTCGGCCATGGCCGCCTCGGCCACCGGCGAGGCCTGGAGAAAGGCGCCCGGAGGCAGGGCGACCCGGACCCCTGCGAACTGGACTTCCGGAAGGCGCTGCTGGAACAGGATCTCCCCCGCCAGGGTCAGGCGGGCGATATCGCCCTCGGAGGCGATCCGGGCCGCCGCCTGACGGGCGTCGGCGGACAGGCCGCCGGAGCGCGCCTCCACTCCCGTGACGTCGATATCGAGACCTGTATCGGTGACAACCGTGTGCAGGGCGGGGGCTGAGCGGGGATGCTCCAGAAAAGGCGCCGCCAGCCGCCTGAGCAGAGGGAGGGCGCGAGCCAGACGGGGCTCCATCACCTCGCACTCGGCGATCTCCACGAGGGTCCAGGAGCGTCGGGCCTTGAAGCCGACCCTCGCCTCGTGACGGGATGAACCCCTCCGGGCATGGAGGGCTACGCGCCGGCGCCCGCGGGGCGGCGTCCTCACGACCGGCAGGATTTCCGTCTCCAGTCGTTCTAGGGCCAGGGTGGCCCGGAGGCGCTCAACCTTCCAGGCGAGGGCGGCCCCATCCTCCCAATGCTGGAAGGCGCATCCGCCACAGGCGCCGAAGTGGCGGCAGGCCGGCGCCCTTCGATCCGGACTGGCCGTCTCAACGGCGGCGACGACCGGCCCATCCGGTCCGGCTTCGAGGCGCACCCGCTCGCCGGGAAGAACGCCGGGCGCGTACCAGCCCCGCCCCGAGGCGTCCCGGAGCAGACCGTCTCCTTCCCCGCCCATGGACTCGACTTCAAGCGCTTCCGACGGAGGCGGAGGCGCAGGACGGCTCGGAACTGGTCTTCGGGGCGGCATGACCGAGGTCCGGGATCTCTTCCGAAGGCCGGTCCTGGCGTTGGAACTGAAGCGGGTGGACGCCGTGGTCTTCGATCCGCCCCGGGCGGGCGCCTTTGCCCAGGCGTCCGAGCTGGGCGCCTCCGGCGCGGCTCGGGTTGTGGGGATCTCCTGCAACCCGGCCACCTTCGCCCGGGACGCCCGTCGTCTGGTCGACGACGGATTCCGGCTCGAAACCGTTCTTCCAGTGGATCAGTTCCTGTGGTCGCCGCACCTCGAACTCGTGGGCGTGTTCTCGCGTTGATCGCCGCGCCTTGCCCGCACTGTGCTGAACGGGCAGACTCACGTCGTTGGCTTGGGGGAGTGCCGGGATGACCGGACTGGCGCAGGATCGCCGGCATGAGGCGGCGCGCCGGGATCTGGCGGCCCTGTTCACCCTCGCCTGGCCGGTGGTCATCTCCCGCCTCGGGATGATGACGATGGGTCTCAGCGACGCCATCGTCGTCGGCCGCTATTCCGCGATTGAGCTCGGCTGGCACGCCATGGCCTGGGCGCCCACCACCATTGTTCTGGTCGTGGGCACCTCGCTGCTCGGCGGGGTCCAGGTGATGACCGCCCGCGCCATCGGGGAGGGCAAGCCCGAGGAGACCGGCGCGGTCCTGAGGCGCGGCCTGGTCTATGGCGCCAAGGTCGGCGTACTGGCGGCCCTGGTCCTGTTTTTTCTGGGGCCCTGGATCCTCAGCCTCCTCCAGCTGCCGGATGACCTGGTCGCAGGGGCGACCCCGCCACTGCAGATCTTCGCCCTGTCCATGCCCTTCTTCGTGGTCGGTTCAGCCTGTTCCGCCTGGCTCGAGGGGCTCGGCCGCCCGAGGATCGGCGCGGTCCTGATGTGGGCCGCCAACGTCGTCAACCTTGTCGCCCTGCTGATCCTTGTCCCGGGAACCTTCGGTCTTCCGGCCATGGGCGCCACCGGAGCTTCGATCGCCACCCTGATCGCCCGGGGCGCCCTGACGCTGGCCCTCGCCATTTACATCCTGCGCATGCCCGAGGCGCGGAGCCTGGGGGTCTTCGCGCCCACGCCTCCGGCCCCGCAGGCTGCGCGGGAGCAGACGCAGATCGGCCTGGGCGCCGGCGCCTCAGGCTTCTTCGAAATGGCCGCCTTCGCGGGCATGAACGTCATCGCCGGCTGGCTGGGAACGCTGCAGGTGGCGACCTGGAGCATTGTCGTCAACGTCATCTCGCTGGCCTTCATGGTCCCTCTGGGCATCGCCACCGCCGTGTCAGTGCTGGTGGGGCGGGCCTATGGCGCCGGGGACCTTGCAGCCATCCGTCGCATCAGCCTGATCGCCTACGGCGCAAGCTTGGCCTTCTGCGTCCTGGTGAGCCTTGGGGTCTGGATGGGAGCGGGCCTCATTGCGTCCGGCTACACGACCGATCCCACGACCCTTGCCCTTGCGGTCCCCGCCCTGGTCCTGGCCGCCGCCGCCATACCTCCGGATGCGCTTCAGGTTGTGATCGCCCAGTCCCTGCGGGCTCGGGGCGACATTCTCATTCCCACCCTGACGCACTTCATCAGCTATGTTCTTGTGATGGCGCCCCTGGCCTGGTTCCTCGCCCTTCCGGCCGGCCGGGGCGTGAACGGGATCGTCGAGGGGGTCCTGCTCGCCAGCATACTGTCGGCGGGCCTGCTGCTTGTCCGCTTCGCCGTCCTTTCCCGCAGGCCCCTTAGG
>JBJTEN010000229.1:0-4112 GCA_046092925.1 Phenylobacterium sp.
GCTCAAAGTGCACGAAGAACTCGTAGTCGAGGACCCGGGTCAGCTCCTCGGTGGGGGGCGGATAGGCGCTCAGCTGGGTCTTCCGGGACACCGCCCACTCGGGCCCCGATGTCGCGGGGGTCGCACCCAATCGGTCCCATGCGGCGGGAAACGGCCGCGGCGCATGCTGGGCGATCCGGTACGGAAGATTGGCGCCGGCCACGACCCCGAGGGCCAAGCCAACCAGCAGCGGGACCCCCAGGACGAGGGCGATGGCAAGGTTGTCTCGGCTCATGGCGAACTCCCGGCGCGACGGCGCATCGCAAGCTCTCAGAGTAGAACCCACCTGCGCCAGTTCCGGACGCCGGTAGTATGCAACCGCCCCTTAACCGCCTGCCCCGCCCAGCATGACCTCGGCAGTGCGATAGCCTTCCGCACAAGCAGGCCGGACAGCCCCGGAGCCGCACCCAGGCGGCCAGAGGCGACATTCTGGCGCGACACGTCTATCGGGTCAGGAGTGGAAGGCTCTGAAGCCCCCTGAGGACAATTCCCGGACGCCAGGATGGGTCGCGTTGGTTAGCCGCTTGCCTCAAGCTGGGGAAGCGATTGAGCAGGGCGGGGATCGCAATGGCTCCCTCCAGTCGCGCCAAGGGCGCACCGAGACAATAGTGACCGCCCATTCCGAAAGTGAGGTGACGGTTGGGAGACCGGGAGAGATCCAGGCGGTGGGGATCGCCGAATACAGTCTCATCCCGGTTCGCAGAGGCAATGAGTCCGAGGACCACGTCGCCACGGCGGATAGAAACACCTGCAATCTCCATATCCTCCCGAGCATATCGGAAGGTTGATGTCTCAGCTGGGGAGGCGAACCGCAACAATTCCTCGATGGCGGTCTCGGTCATCTCAGGTTCCGCCCGAAGCCGTTCCGCTGCCCCTGGCGAGCGCAGCAAGGCCAGCACGCCGTTCCCGATCAGGTTGGTCGTCGTCTCGTGTCCCGCTGTCAGCAGAAGCACGATCATGGAGAGCAACTCGTCATCACTCAAGGCTGCTCCCGCCTCTCTCGCCTGCAACAGGGCGCTAATGAGGTCTTCCCCGGGCGAGGCGCGACGTCGAGCGACGAGCTTCCGGACGTAGGCCAAGAAGCCCAAGAGCTTCGGCAATCCGATGAGGGTCGCTGCCGGGGACTGTCCAAGCGAGAATAGGACCTTTGAGCCCTGGACGAAGATCGGGCGCTCTCGGGCGGGGACGCCGAGCATCTCCGAAATCACGATGACGGGAAGTGGAAGCGCGTAGTCAGCGATCAGGTCGATCTGCGCCTGCGGCTCGAGACGCCCTAGCAGCTCATCGGACACCGCCGAAATCCGATCCGTCATGCGCTCGACCTGACGAGGCGAAAAAGCGACTTGAGCGAGTCGCCGGAGCCGGGCGTGATCGGGATCATCCCTTTCAAGCATGCTGCTCATGACAGGGCCCAGGATGTTTCCCAGGAGGGGCACCCCCATTGAGGGGGCCTGGAGGCCGGCGTTCGACCTGTCTTTCACAAGGCGAGGATCCTTTAGAAGGGCGGCGACATCAGCATGTCGCGCCACGATCCAGCCTTCGCTGACCATGGGAAGACGGACCTTGCCCACCGGAGCCATGGAACGCATCCAGTCATAAAAGCGATGGGAATCTTGCTTGAAGGCCCGGGAGTCGATCCGGACAGCCTGGAACGGGTCGCTCATTTCTCGGTATCCTGGATCAGTCCATCAAGAAGCATATCGGCGAGGGCCTTCGGCGCCTCAGCCCACTGTTCTGCGATCTGGGGTTCATCGAGCAGACGCAGCAAAACAAGACCCAGGACCCCCGCAGTCAGGACCCGTGCAGCGAGGACCGCCCTAGGGATTTTCAGCGACCCTGAGGCCGTCAGCGCTTCGAACGCCGGGAGGGCGGCGTCGCAAACCGGTTCGAGGATCCGAGACAGGACAAGGGCGCGCAGGCGCGGATCCACAAGGGCCTCCGACAGGATCACCCGCAGCGCATCAAGGCGCTCCGGGGTGAAAGCCTCAATGCGCTCGTGCAGAGCGACCCTGAGAGTCTCTCGCCCCACTTCCCCCTCCCGCACAGGGTCTGATGGGGCCGTGGCTCGCGTAAGGTCGTCCAGGGGATCAAGGAGCGCGACTAAGAGGTCCTCCTTGTCAGCGAAGCTGGCATAAATTGTCCCATCTGCAACGCCTGCGGCCTTGGCCACATCCCGGATCGTGGCGCGGTGGTAGCCCTTGGTCGCAAACACCGAGAGGGCCGCCTCTGCGATATGGGACCGACGGCTGGCGGCGAGCTTTGATTTGAGAGTTTCCATGAGATGAATATGCATTCATTTTGATGAATGTCAATTCATTTCCGAAACCTTTGGGATCATGAATCCGCCGGAGGGACCCCGCGGAAACGCGGCGAGAACGGTGCAGAGTTAAGATGGAACACCTTGCAGGAGGTCGCCTAAACCGCCTGCCCCGCCGCCCAGCCGCTGGCCCAGGCCCACTGGAAGTTGTAGCCGCCCAGCCAGCCGGTCACGTCCGCCGCCTCGCCGATGATGTGCAGGCCCGGGACCTTGCAGGTCTCGAAGGTGCGGCTGTCGAGCTCCCGGGTGTCAACCCCGCCGAGCATAACCTCGGCGGTGCGGTAGCCTTCCGTGCCGGCGGGCCGGAAGGCCCAGGCGTTCACCGAAGCCGCGAGGCGGGAGAGGACCGCGTCATTGCAGTCGCCCAGCCGGGGCGGCGCCCCCGCGCCTTCCGCGAGGGTGCGGGCCAGCCGGGCCGGCAGGACTTCGGACAGTAGGGCGCCGGGCGACTGGCGACCCGCCCTGCCCCGCTCGGCCTTGAGCCAGGCCAGCAGGTCGAGGCCAGGGGCGAGGTCGACTTCCACGGTCTCGCCCTCGCGCCAGTAGGATGAGGCCTGGAGGACGGCGGGGCCCGACAAGCCCCGGTGGGTGAAGAGGAGGGATTCTTCGAAGGCCGTTCCCCCTGCCCTCACTCGCGCTGGCGCGGAGACCCCGGCAAGAGGGGAGAGGCGCTGCAGGAGGTCCGGCGCGAGAGTGAAGGGCACGAGGCCGGCGCGGGGCTCGACCAAGGCGAGGCCGAACCCCCGGGCGACGTCGAGGGCGTATCCCGAGGCGCCCATCTTGGGGATCGACTTGCCGCCGGTCGCCAGCACCACCCGGCCCGCGGCGACCGCACCTCGGTCGAGGGTCAGGCGGAAGCCGGTCTCCGTCCTGGCGAGGTCGCGCACCGGCGTCTAGAGGCGCATTTCCGCCCCCGCCCCAGTCATCCTGTCCACCAGCAGGTCGACCACCTGTCGCGCCGAACCCTCAAGGAACAGCTGGCCCAGGGTGCGCTCGCGCCAGGCGATCCCGACGCCGTCGAGGAGGGCGATGAAGTCAGCCGGCGTGTAGCGGCTCAGGGCCGAGATGCAGAAGCGGGGATTATCCGACAGAAAACGGGAGGGATGGACCCCGAGGTTGGTGAAGTTGCACCGCCCGCCGCCGGAGATGCGGATCTTCTCTCCAGGCGCCCGGGCGTGGTCCAGCACCAGGACCCGCCGTCCGCGCAAGGCGGCCTCGGCGGCGCACAGCATGCCCGCGGCGCCGGCCCCGAGCACGACGACGTCGAAACGCTCCATCGGGGCGGCCCGCCGGGTCCGGATCAGTCCTTGGCGCGTTCCTGGTAGGAGCCATCCTCGGTGAGGATGACCACCCGGGTGCCCGCCGCGATGTAGGGCGGCACCATGATCCGTGCGCCATTGGACAGGATGGCGGGCTTGTAGGATGAGGAGGCGGTCTGGTTCTTCACCGCCGGCTCGGTCTCGGTGATCTCGAAGGTCACCGTGCGGGGCAGCTCCAGGGCGATGGGCACGCCCTCGTGGGTGGACAGGGTCACGGTCATGCCGTCCTGCAGCCACTGGGCGGAGTCGCCCACCACGTCCTCGGAGGCCACGACCTGCTCGTAGCTTTCGGGGTTCATGAAGTGGAAGCCCTCGCCGTCCTGGTAGAGGAAGGTGTAGGGCCGGTCGTCGACGAAGGCGCGCTCGACCTGCTCGGTGGTGCGCCAGCGCTCGGACACCTTCACGCCGTCGGAAATGCGGCGCATGTTGAGCTGGGT
>JBJTEN010000230.1:0-8503 GCA_046092925.1 Phenylobacterium sp.
CAACCCCGCAACATCGAAGCCACCTGGCGAAAAGTCGGAGACCTCATCGAAGCCTTCACCCCAAAAGAGTGCGCCAACTACCTCAGAAACTCAGGTTACGGTTCCATTTAAAAGAGTCATGCTCTAGAGGGAAGGTCATGAGCCAGAAGACACCCGTCACCGTCCTGACCGGCTACCTCGGGGCCCGGAAAGACCACCCTCCTGAACCGCATTCTCTCGGAGGATCACGGCCGCCGCTACGCCGTCATCGTGAACGAATTCGGCGAAGTCGGAATCGATAACGACCTGATCGTCGGCGCCGACGAGGAAGTCTTCGAGATGAACAATGGCTGCGTCTGCTGCACCGTACGCGGCGACCTGATCCGGGTTCTCTCTGGCCTCATGAAGCGCAAGGGCGGATTTGACGCCATCATCGTGGAGACCACGGGCCTTGCGGATCCCGGACCGGTGGCACAGACCTTCTTCGTGGATGACGATGTGCGGGCGCGCACCGAACTGGACAGCGTCACCACGGTGGTCGACGCCCTTCACCTGCCCCTGAGGCTCGGCGACTCGAAGGAGGCGGTCGAGCAGATCGCCTTCGCCGACCAGATCATATTGAACAAAACCGACCTGGTCACCGAGGCCCAGCTCCGCGATGTCGAGGCCCGCATCCGTCGTCTGAACCCCCTGGCTCCAATCCACAGGGCGCAGAGGTCGAACGTGCCCCTGGAGATGATCCTTGGCCGGGGCGGCTTCGACCTGGAACGGATCTCCGAGCTTCAGCCGGAGTTCCTGAACCCGGCCCATGGTGAACCGGGCCACGTCCATGACGAGTCCTGCGACCATCATGGCCACGATCACGGACATGACCATCACCATGATCACGGCCACGCCCACGACCACGCTGCCGATGCCGGTATCTCCAGCGTCTCGCTCACCCTCGACCGGCCGATGAACGGTGCGCGGGTCAGCGCCTGGATCAATGACGTCCTGCAGACCCAGGGTCCGGACATCCTCCGCGCCAAGGGGATCATCAGCGTGGCCGGCGAGGACCGGCGACTTGTGTTCCAGGTCGTCCACATGATCCTGGAGGGAGATCTCCAGAGGCCCTGGCGCGAGGACGAGCCGCGGGTCTCCAGGCTGGTCTTCATAGGCCGCGACCTGGACGGAGACGCCCTGAAGTCCGGCTTCGAGGCCTGCGCGGCCTGACCCGCGCGCCCTTGTCCCCGCCATAACGGGAAAAGGCCCGCCCGGTCTCCCGGGCGGGCCCTTCAGCCTGCCGATCCTCTGGGATCAGAGTTCTTCGTTGATCAGGGCGACCTGGAAGTAGCCGTTGCCCTGAAGGGTGTTCATGACGCGCATGAACTCGCCGTAGCGCACGTCGCGATTGGCGCGGATGTACACCCGCTCCTGGGTCGGATCAGGCTTGTCAAGGATGCGGGCCAGATCGGTGGCGAGCCGCTCGACCGTGGTGGCGTCCTCACCAATGAAGACGCCGCCGTCCTGGATGTTGATAACGGTCGGCTCCTCAACCTTGGCGCCCGGAGGCGGCGGTACGGCGGGGGGCAGGTCGAGCTTGATGGACACTGTGGCGGCCGGAATCGCCACCATGAAGATAATCAGAAGCACAAGCATCACATCCACGAAGGGCGTGACGTTGATTTCGCTGTTCTGGCCGAGATCGAAGCGCCCGCTGCCACCGCCGCCAAGCTTCGCACCCATGAAACGATCCTTCCCTTCGGGTCGCCTTCCGGCGACCGGCTGTGTTGCGAAACCCATCGCCAATCAGACCGGGATTGTAAAGCCCCAACCCGACGCGCCCCCTCCCCTCGGCGGGCCGCCGGGGCTATTGAGGTCGCATGACCTTTGATTTTGACGCCTTCGTTACAGCAGCCCTCTTCGATTCCGAGGATCGCGCCTGGTTCGCCCTTGGCGATGGAACGCTCCGACCGGAGGACGGCGGCGTTCATCAGGCTCATGACGGGGCCGTCCTCTGCGCCGTTCCCCACCCCTCGGGTCGAGGACTCCTGACCGGCGGGGACGACGGCGCGGTCGTCTGGACCCAGGCGTCGGGGCCCGTCGTCCTGGAGCGGATGCGCGGGCGCTGGATCGATGCCCTGGCCGCCAGTTCGCAGTCCGGTCTGTTCGCCTGGGCTGCCGGCCGGGAGGTGCACGTCCGCGACGCCTCGGACCCGCAGTTTCAGCGCACCTTCGTCCACGAGCGCTCGGTGACGGACCTCGCCTTCGATCCGAGGGGTCGTCGCCTGGCCGCGGCGACTTATGGAGGCGCCTGGCTCTGGTACGCCCGTATCGCCGAACAGAAGCCCGAGGTCCTCAAGTGGGCCGGTAGCCACATCGCCCTCGCATGGAGCCCCGATGGCAAGTTCCTGATGAGCGCCATGCAGGAAAACGCCCTGCATGGCTGGCGGGTCGCGGACGACAAGAACCTCAAGATGGGCGGCTACCCGGCCAAGGTGAAGAGCCTGGCCTTCCTGTCCAAGGGCCAGATTCTGGCCACTTCCGGTGCGAACGGCGTGGTCGTCTGGCCGTTCTCCGGACCGGCGGGTCCCCTCGGGAAACAGGCGGCGGAGGTCGGCTATGATGAGAGCGTCCTCGTCGCCCGGGTGGCGGGGGACCCCGATTCTCGCCTGGTGGCCGCCGGGCTGGAGGATGGCCGGGTCTGGACCTGCGACCTCTCCGGACAGAAGATCGACATGCGAAGGGCGGAGAAGGGAGAGGCCGTTTCGGCGCTCTCCTTCAGCCGCAAGGCCCGTCGCCTGGCCTGGGGAGACGAAGCCGGCGCCGCCGGGGTCTTCGAAGTCTAGCCCTCGAATCCGCGCAGCTCGCCCCAGACCTCGAAGGGATCCCGTGCGGTGCGCAGGGTGTTGATCGGGGCGGTGTCATCGCGCCAGCCAAGGGCCATGCCCGAAAACAGCATGTGATCGTCTGGCAGGCCAAGGAGATCGGACACCGTCTTGGGATAGCGCGCCCAGTATTCCTGGGCGCAGGTGTCCAGACCCCGCTCGACCGCCAGCAGCATGACAGTCTGCATGTACATGCCGACATCCGACCACTGGGGCGGGCCAAGCTTGCGGTCGAGGCAGAAGAAAAGACCGACAGGCGCGCCGAAGAGTTCCGTGTTCCGCGCCAGCTGCCGGAGCCGCGCCGCCTTGTCATCCCGGGGAATGCCGAGGGTGGCGTAGAGGTCCTCGCCGTTCTGGAATCGCCGGGTTCGGAAAGGATCCCAGAGGTTCGGCGGATAGACATCGTACTCTGGAGTCTCGCCCATGGGATTGGCGGCCGCACGGGCCTTGAGCTCCGCAAGGGGCGCGCCGGCCAGGGCGTAGACCTTCCACGGTTGCAGATTCCCGCCAGAAGGCGCCCTCGCCGCGGCCTCAAGGATACCGCGCACCAGGGACTCCGGCGGACACTCGGGACGGAAGGCCCGGATCGAGATCCGGCGATCGACGGCTTCGCTGACCTTCATGATAGTCTCCCCCTTCTGCCGGGACCCATCCCTGCGACCCTGCCTGACTAGCACCCCGGCGGCGGCCTTGTTAGCGCGTTTGCCTGGCCGCCGTCATGGCCTATCCTGAACCCATGACGTCGCGCACGAGGACACGAAGGAGCAAGGGGGGCTGGCTGCGCAAGGCGTTGGTCTGGGCCCTTATCCTCCTCGTGGGCGCACCGGTCGCACTGGTCGCCATCTACCGGTTCGCGCCGCCGCCAGTGACGATCCTGATGGTTCAGAGGTCATTGGAGGGACAGGGGTTCTCCAGAACCTGGCGACCCCTGGACGAGATGTCGCCCGCCCTCATCCGTTCCGTCATCGCGGCCGAGGACGCCGGATTCTGCACTCACCGGGGATTTGAACTCGAGGCCATCCAAGCCGCCTGGGAGCACAATGAAAGATCCGATCGCCTTCGCGGCGGCTCCACGATCAGCCAGCAGACGGCCAAGAACGTCTTCCTCTGGCCGCAAAGGTCCTATCTCCGGAAGGGACTGGAGGCGGGCTTCACGGTCCTGATCGAGCTGGGCTGGGGCAAGCGGCGGATTCTCGAGGTCTATCTGAACACCATCGAGTGGGGACCGGGTGTGTACGGCGCCGAGGCCGCCGCCCGGCGCAATTTCGGCGTCGGAGCAGATCGCCTCACCCCCGCACAGGCGGCCCGCCTGGCGGCCATCCTGCCAAGCCCCCTGAAGTGGCGGGCGGCGAAACCGGGCCCATATGTCAAAAGGCGGTCAGGTCGAATCGGCGCCGCGGCGGGAACGGTTCGCCGGGACGGTCTGGCTGACTGCGTGCTGTCCTCTCGCCCTGGATGAACGGGGCCTGTCAGAAGGAGCGTGACCATGAGGATCGGGGTGCCAAGGGAGATCAAGCCTGACGAGCATCGGGTCGGCCTGATTCCGTCGGCGGTGCGGGAGCTGACCTCTCGGGGCCATCTGGTCCTGGTCCAGAGCGGCGCCGGCGCAGGCTCGGGGTTTACGGATGCCGCCTATCTGGAGGCCGGGGCCACCCTCGCCCCGGACGCCGGAGCGACCTTCGCCGGCGCGGACATGATCGTGAAGGTGAAGGAACCCCAGCAAGCCGAATGGGAGCGCCTTGGGGAGAACCAGATCCTGTTCACCTATCTGCACCTGGCGCCAGACCCGGCCCAGGCTGAAGGGCTGGCGCGATCCGGCTGTGCAGCCATTGCCTACGAGACCGTGACCGACTCCGGCGGCGGCCTTCCCCTGCTGGCTCCGATGTCGGAGATTGCAGGACGGCTTTCGGTGCTGGCGGCCGCCCACCACCTGCAGAAGCATAACGGCGGAATGGGGCTTCTCCTTCCCGGGGCGGCTGGATCGCCTCCAGCGCGGGTGACCATCCTGGGAGGCGGCATGGTGGGAACGAACGCGGCCCGTATGGCGGTTGGCCTGGGCGCGCAGGTGACCGTGGTCGAGCGCTCGGCGCCCCGCCTTCGCGCCCTCGACGAACTCTTCGGTGGTCGGATCCGCACCCGCTACGCCAGCCTCGACGCCGTTGAAGGCGAGATCCTTGCCGCCGATGTCGTGATCGGCGCCATCCTCGCCCCGGGCGCCGCCGCCCCGCGGCTCCTTCGCCGTGAGCACCTCGCGCGTATGACGCCCGGCTCCGTGATCGTCGACGTGGCCATAGACCAGGGCGGCTGCTTCGAAACCAGCCGGCCCACCACTCACCACGAGCCGACCTTTGTCCTGGACGGGGTTGTCCATTATTGCGTGGCGAATATGCCCGGCGCCGTACCCCGGACTGCGTCGGAGGCCCTTGGCGCGGCCACACTTCCCTTCGTCGTCAAGCTGGCCGATCAGGGGCTCGCAGCCTTGGAGGCCGACCGGAACCTCGCCCGCGGGCTGAACGTTCTGAGAGGAGGCGTCACCCACCCAGCGGTGGCGGAGGCCCTGGGCCGGCCATTCACGGATCCCTACGCCGCCTGGACCTGAAAGCCGGACTCAGGCCGCCGCCCAGGCGCCCGGATCCAGGGCCTCGGGGTCGTCAATGGCCATGTCGTCCCA
Organism: Phenylobacterium sp.; assembly: GCA_046092925.1. Taxonomy (GTDB): domain Bacteria; phylum Pseudomonadota; class Alphaproteobacteria; order Caulobacterales; family Caulobacteraceae; genus Phenylobacterium. The sequence continues at coordinate 5,518 of JBJTEN010000230.1, forward strand.
GTCGAGGTCAGGAGGCGGGCTCGCGGCGGCGGCGACGATCGCATTGAATTCCGCAGCGGACGCTGCACCGACCAGGACGGCCGAAGCCTCGGGGCGGGAGAGGGCGAAGCCAAGCGCCGCCTGCAGGGGATCCGAACGACCTTCCGCGATCATCCTCCGGGCCCGGGAAATCCGGGCGGCGGCGGCCCTCAGGTGACTGGGCGCCCTGTCCGGCGGCAGAAGCAGCAGACCATTCAGGAAGATCGACCTCAGATGAACTTCCATGCCCAGGCCTGCGATTGCGGCCAGGGTGCCGTCATTGATCAATCTCTGGTCGAGAAGGCTCGCCGGCGCCTGGACGACGTCCGGCCGGAAACGCCGGGCGATTCCCAGGGGATCATCCGACGCAAAGACCGACACGCCGATCTTCCGCGTCAGCCCCTCGTCCCGAAGGGCCTTGAGCCGGTCCCAGAGCGCCACACCGTGGGGCCCCAGCAGCTCGGCGACGGAGGGCACGAGGATGCAGTCGGCCTGGGTAACGCCCAGCCGCGCGAGGCAGGCGCGTGCTTCCGCCTCCACGATGTCTGGTCCCCGGTCCGGGCGGATGGTCGAGATGCAGACCCGGAAGCTGTCCGGGCTCAAGAGCAGGGCGCCGAGCTCACGCTCCGCCTGAACCGACCGGCCGGCCACATCCAGAAGGCGCACCCCCGCCTTCGCCGCGATATCCAAGATATCCCGGACCTCGGCCTGAACCGTCCGCCCTCGAACCGGCGCGCGATCGGACGCGAACTGCCCCGATGCGAGGCCAAGCTTGGAAACTGGCGAAGACATGACTTCTTCAGGCGCGCCCTGGATGACTCAACGCCCGATCCTCGCTCCAATGCCTAAAGAAGCGGTTTCTGAAATCCTTACGGGTCGTTAAAAAAGTCCCTGATGAGAACTCCCCTTCCCGACTGGCCGGTCTTTGGATTCGCCGACGATGTCCGTCCGGCGCTCGATGAGGCGCGGCGTCTTGGCCGGACCTCGGTTCTGGCCACCCTGGTGGCGGTGGAGGGAGGTGGTCCGCGCCCGGTCGGGACCCAGATGGTCTTCACCCGTTCAGGCGACGCCTCTCCGGATCCGGTGGCGGGATACTTCTCGGGCGGATGCGTGGAATCCGATGTCGCGGATCATGCCTACGCCTGCCTGGATGACGGCGAGCCCAGACGCCTGGTCTATGGGGAGGGAAGTCCCTGGCCGGATATCCGCCTGCTTTGCGGCGCCCGTATCGAGATCCTCCTCGAGCGTGTGGAGGCGGCCGATCCTGCGCTCGCCGACCTTCTCGAGGCCTGGGCGAATCGCCGACCGGCGGAGTGGGCGAGCGACGGCCGCCGGCGGGCGTGCGGCGCGCCGGGAACCATCGCGGCCTGGGAGGGCGCCTTCGTGCGCCGATGCGAGCCGGCTCAGCGTCTGGTGGTCTTCGGTGCCGATCCGACCGCCCTGGCCATCGCCACACTCGGAGTCCAGTCCGGTTTCGAGACCACCCTGGTCAGGGGCAAGGGGCCGGAGGCGCCGCCGCCAGTTCCGGGCCTGGCCTACAGCCGGGAGGCTCCCGCTGCCGCCCTGGCCTCGATCGGGACCGACGCCTGGACCGCTGTGGCGATAGCCAGCCACAATCTGGAACTGGACCGCGAGGCCCTGGCCGCCGCCCTGCCCTCGAACGCCGGCTATGTGGGTCTTCTGGGCGCCCGCCGCCGTCTGGATGAACGCCTCGCACCCCTGCGGGCCGCCGGCGTCTCCGAGGCGGTCCTGTCGCGCGTACACGCGCCGATCGGCCTGGACATTGGCGGCAAGGCGCCCTGGGCCGTTGCGGTCTCCGTGATCGGCCAGATCATGGCTGAACGCTTCGGCGTCGGGGACCGGACCGGTCGGTAGCCGTTCAGCCCCTGACCAGGGGCAGCACCTCGACGATTTCGCCGGCCGCGGCGGGGGATGCGCCAGGGGGCCTGCGCAATAGGGCGTCGGCCTCCGAGAAGATCCGGACAAGTGAGGAATCCTGGTCCGGGAAGGCCTCGACGGCCTCGCGCTTCGACTCGGAGACCAGCCGGGCGCGCATCCAGTGCTCGCGTGGGCCGTTGGCCGGAAGGGCTGTCAACAGGCGGACCCGGCGCAGGGCCGGGACAAAGGGACGTCCCTCAAGGGCGGCGACAAGCGGCCTCAGGAAGAGTTCGGCGCAGACAAAGGCCGAAGCCGGGTTTCCGGGCAGGCCCAGCATCGGGCGTCCGTCGGCGAGGAGACCGAAGAAGGTCGGTTTGCCGGGACGGACCGCAACGCTTTCGACCCGCAGGTCCAGCCCCAGGTCAGCGGCGACGGACCGGACAAGGTCATGATCACCGACGGAGGCGCCGCCGAGGGTCACCACGAGGTCGCCTCCAGCCCCGGCGATGGCCTCGCGCACCGCCTCGCGACGGTCGCGAACCCCGGTGACGCGCCGCACGCCCGCCCCCCAGGACCGCAACATGGCCTCCAGACCCGGCGAACCGGAGTCGAAGATCTGCCAGGGTCCCGGCGCCGACGGCGCTTCCACGACCTCCTCGCCGGTGGAGACAATGCTGACCTCGGGGGGACGGACCACCCGCACCCGGTCGCGGCCGGCGGAGGCGCACAGGGAAATCCGCCAGGGATCCAGACGCAGCCCCTCAGCCAGCAGGCGGACGCCCGCCTGGAAGTCTCGGCCCCTCTCGCGGACGTTCTCGCCGGCGGCGATGTCCGGCACGCAGATCTCGTCGCCCTCTCGCTGCGCGTCCTCCTGGATCACCACGGCGTCGGCGCCCTCTGGCATGGCCGCGCCGGTAAAGATCCGCAAGGCCTCACCTGGCCCCAGCCCGCCGTCGTATCCGCGCCCGGCCGCGCTTTCACCGACAACGCGGCGAAGCCCCGGACCATCCGCGCTGCGCACCGCCCAGCCGTCCATGGACGAATTGGTGAAGGGCGGCTGATCACGGATCGCCCGGATATCCTCCGCGAG
>JBJTEN010000231.1:0-4265 GCA_046092925.1 Phenylobacterium sp.
CCTCCTGATCCTGTTCAGCTGACTTCAACTGATCCTGCGTCGCCCCTGTCCCGGCTCAGGCCGGGGCGGCGGTTCCGCATCCTGAGGACGTCGTAGCCAGATGGCCGCCGAAGACACTCCCTATACGCCTGGAGCCGCGCCTGCGGCTCTGGAAGGCGCCTATGCCGGCGCCGCGCCTGCCGACAGCGGCGGCGGCCTGCCCCAGTTCGAGTTCGAGTACTGGGGCGGCCAGATCGTCTGGTTGCTGCTGATCTTCGCCGTTCTCTACACCCTGATGTCCAGGGTCTTCATTCCCCGGCTCCGGCGTGTGCGCGAGACCCGGGCGGAGACGATCAGTTCCGCCGTTGCGGAGGCCCGTCGCGTCCAGGATGAAGCCGACGCCCAGGCCGCCGCCGCCCGGAGCGAGATCGAGCAGGCCCGGACACGCGCCCGCACCGTGGCTGCAGAAGCCAAGGCCAAGGCGAACGCCGAGTTCGCTGCACGCCAGGCGGAAGCCGACGCCCGGATCGCCGAGGACCTCGCTGCGGCGGAAACCCGGATCCGGTCGCTGAGGGATACGGCCATGGCCAGCGTGGGCGAGATCGCCGTCGAGACCGCCGGCGCCATGGTGGAACGTCTGACCGGGACCTCCGTCCCTGCGGCTGACCTTCGAGCCGCCGCCAAGGGAGCCGCCGGATGAACCCCTTCCACATCTCGCTCGACCCCGGCAAACCGGAGTTCTGGATTGCGGCGGGTCTTCTGATCTTCCTTGCGATCGTTGTCTTCGTGGCCAAGGCCCCGCAGATGGTGGCGGGCCGGTTGGACGCCCAGCGGGACGCCATCCAGAACGACCTGGACGAAGCCGCCCGGATCCGGGCCGAAGCCGAGCGCCTCCTGGCGGAGCTGAAGGCCGAGCGCGCCGAGGCCGAGAGGCAGGTCCGCGACATGCTGGCCGCCGCCGAGGAGCAGGCCCGCACCTATGAGGCGGACGCCAGGGCGCGCCTGGAGGAGGCCCTGGCCCGACGCCAGCAGATGGCGGAGAGAAAGATCGCCAACGCCGAGGCTCAGGCCGAGGCGGAGGTGCGCGCGGCGGCGGTGGATCTGGCGGCCCGGATGGCGGAGCAGATCCTGGTCGATCGGCTGGCCGGCGCTTCGAGCGATCCCCTTGTCGACCGGGCGATCCCGATGCTGGCGGAAAAGTTCCGCTGACCGGCTAGTCCGGCGTCCGTGTCCGCCCGCGGAGGCGCTTGCGAAGCCTGACCAGAAAGCGGTGCTTTCGCGGGAGCACCAGGCGCTCGACCCGCAGGGACTGCTGCCAGGCGAACGGCAGGATCTCCGGATCCCGTCTCAGGAGGCGCCTCAGGGGCCGGACGAACTTGGGGTGACGGTTCTGAAGGCGGACAAACTCTCGTTTCGCCCGGAACGACCCCCGAAGCACCATCATCAGGCCGATGACCGTCAGAGGAAGCCCGAGGGGACCGGGCAAGGGGGCCAGGACGACCCCCGCGATGACCAGGATCAGTCCTCCGACCGTCAGCCCAATTCGCGCAAAGCCCGAGAGGAAGGCGCGCGCAAGGGCATCCGCCTCGCGGTAGACCGACGACTTTTCCCGGGGTGTTTCGGACACAGACTTCAGTTCCGCTGAAACGCAATCACCGGAGGGGTCCCGGGTTCGACAAGGCCGCGAGCATGACGCCCTCCAGCGTCCGAAACATGGCCGCGTGAGCGAAGGTTTTCAGTTGCTGGCGACACGGCCGTTGGATCCTGAATCTCAGCCGGCGGGACAAGGGGCGCTCCCCCCGGCCCATCAGCCTATGGGGTCCCGCAGCCGGCTCGTAAAGCCGCCGGACCCGTCGCTTCGGTCCCGCGCCCCGACTTGAAACGCTATTCCGCAGCGAGCGGCGCCGGCGCCACACCCGGTTCCGGTGGTCGCCAGGTCAGGCGCGGCTTTCGGGCGGCCAGGGTCTCGTCCAGTCGCCGCAGGGGCGCCAGGCGCGGGGCGGAGGTGAAGCGCTCGACCTCTCCGGCCAGCGCCGCATCGGCCAGGGCCAGGAGGGCCTCGCAGAAGCGGTCAAGCTCGGCGAGGGATTCGGACTCCGTCGGCTCGACCAGCATGGCTCCATGCACCACAAGCGGGAAGTACATGGTCATGGGGTGGAAACCCTCGTCGATCATGGCCTTGGCGAAGTCGAGGGTGGTGATCCCCGTTCCCTCCAGCCAGCGATCGTCGAACAGGGCCTCGTGCATGCAGGGGCCGTCCGGGAAGGCGGCGCTCATCACCCCCGACAGGCGGGCCTTGATGTAGTTGGCGTTCAGGACGGCGTCCTCCGCCGCCTGCCTGAGACCGTCGGCGCCGTGGCTCAGCATGTAGGCGTAGGCGCGGACATACATGCCCATCTGACCATGGAAGGCGGTCATGCGGCCAAAGGCCTGCGCCGCCTCGCCCTCGGCCTCCTCGACCAGCTTCAGTCCCTCCGGGCCATGGACCACCCAGGGGGTCGGCGCAAAGGGGGCCAGGGCCTCCGACAGCACCACCGGCCCGGAGCCTGGTCCGCCGCCGCCATGCGGCGTGGAGAAGGTCTTGTGCAGGTTGATGTGCATGGCGTCGACGCCCAGATCGCCCGGACGGACCCGGCCGACAATGGCGTTGAAGTTGGCGCCGTCGCAGTAGAAGTAGGCCCCCGCCGCGTGGGTCAGCCGGGAGATCTCCAGGATGTCCCGCTCGAAGAGGCCGCAGGTGTTGGGGTTGGTGACCATGATGGCCGCCACTTCGTCGCTCAGCTTGGCGGCGAGGTCCGCGAGGTCCACGCGCCCGTCCGCCGTCTGGCCGATCTCGACGACGTCATAGCCCACGAAGGCCGCCGTCGCCGGGTTGGTGCCATGGGCGGAGGTCGGGGTCAGGACAATCCGTCGCTGGGTCTGGCCGGCCGCCGCATGGGCGGCGCGGATGGCCAGCAGGCCGCAGAGCTCGCCATGGGCGCCCGCCTTGGGCGACAGGGCGACGGCCGGCATGCCGGTCAGGGTCTTCAGCCAGTGGGCCAGCCGGTCCATCAGGGCCAGGGCGCCCTGGACGGCCGAAGCCGGGGCCAGGGGATGCAGGTCCGCAAAGCCTGGCAGGCGGGCCAGCTTCTCGTTGAGCCGCGGGTTGTGCTTCATCGTGCACGAGCCCAGCGGATAGAGGGCCAGGTCGATGGCGTGGTTCTTCTGGCTCAACCGCACATAGTGGCGGACGGTCTCGGGCTCGGAGAGGCCCGGCAGGCTCAGGGGCCGGGCGCGGACGAGGCCGGCCAGGTCCTCGGTTCCCGCCTCGGGCGCAGGCAGGTCGACCCCGGTCCCGTCCCAGGACGACCGCTCGAAGATCAGGGCCTCGTCCTGCAGCAGGCCGCGCCCGCCGGTCAGGGAGGCGAAGCCGGCGCCATTGGCCGAGGCGGCGGGCCGGGTGGGGCGGCCGACGGAGTTCAGGCTCATCAGGCGGTCCTCCGGGACAGGGCGGCGACCAGGGCGTCGATGTCGCCCGGGGTGGTGGTTTCCGTCGCCGCCAGCAGCAGGACGTCGTCCAGGCCGGCGGCGAGATCGAGGCGGCTGAAGGGTACGCCGGCGAGAATCCCCTCCCCCGCCAGGTCCTCGACCAGGGCGGCGGCGGAGCCGCGGACCCGGACGGCCACCTCATTGAAGAAGCGCGGGGTCAGGACCTCGATCCCGGGGACCCCGGCGAGGGCCCGGGCCAGGGTGCGGGCCCGGCCATGGTTCACCTCGGCCAGCCGCCTCAGCCCGGTCCCGCCCAGAAGGGTCATGTGGATGGAGAAGGCCAGGGCGCAGAGGCCGGAGTTGGTGCAGATGTTCGAGGTCGCCTTCTCCCGCCGGATATGCTGTTCGCGGGTGGAGAGGGTCAGGACAAAGCCCCGGCGCCCCCCGGCGTCCACGGTTTCGCCGCAGAGCCGGCCCGGCATCTGGCGCACGAACTTCTCGCGGCAGGCGAAGAGGCCGACATAGGGGCCGCCGAAGTTCAGGCCGACGCCGAGGGACTGGCCCTCGGCCACGGCGATGTCCGCGCCCATCTCGCCGGGCGACTTCAGGAGGCCCAGGGCCACCGCCTCGGTGGTGACCACCACGAGGAGAGCGCCGGCGGCGTGGGCGGCCTCGGCGATGGCGGTCACGTCGGTGACCGTCCCGAAGACATTGGGGGTCTGGACGACGACGCAGGCGGTCTCGGAGTCGATGGCCGCCAGGACATCGGCCTCGGCGTCGATGGCGGCGGGCCGGCGGACGATGTCCATGCCTTCCGC
>JBJTEN010000232.1:0-3528 GCA_046092925.1 Phenylobacterium sp.
GGGCCGACGCCCGCGGCCGTTCCGCCTCCGACCGAGGCGGAGGCGGGCCGGCTTCTTTCCCAGGCGACCTTCGGCGCCACCGACGCCGACATCGAGCAGGTGCGCGCCACGACCCTCGAGGCCTGGATCCGAAGCCAGATCAGCGCGCCGGTTTCGACTCCTGGCCACCAGGCCTTTCTGGAGACTCGTCTGGCGGAGCTCAGGCAGGCCTCGCCGACAGCCCAGCTCTCTCCGGACCTCTTCTACGACTCCTGGTGGCGGACCGCTGTCAACGGCCCCGACCAGCTAAGGCAGAGGGTCGCCTTCGCCTACTCCCAGATCTTCGTTATCTCTGTGGGCTCGGACGTCATCGATCCCCGTGGCGCAGGCGCCTATTACGACATGCTGACGGCCAACGCCTTCGGCAACTACCGCGACCTGCTCCAGGCCGTGACCCTGCACCCGATGATGGGGCGATACCTGACCTACCTTGGCAATATGAAGGAAGACGCCGCCGGGACCCGGACGCCGGATGAGAACTACGCCCGGGAGGTCATGCAGCTGATGACCATTGGCCTGTTCCAGCTGAACGCCGACGGCACGCAGAGGCTGGACCTGAACGGCAGGCCCATTCCGGCCTACACCTCGGCCGATATCTCGGGCCTCGCCAAGGTCTTTACGGGGTTGTCCTGGTACAGTCCGACCCCGACCAACACCACCTTCTTCGGCGGTGCGCGGGATCCAGACGCCGCGATCCGGCCGATGATCCTTTATCCCCAGCATCACTCGACCTCTCAGAAGAGCTTCCTGGGGGTGACCATTCCGGCCTCGACCACCGTCGACGGGCCAGGGGACCTGAAGATCGCCCTGGATACCCTGTTCAATCATCCCAACACCGGGCCTTTCGTCTCGCGCCAACTGATCCAGAGGCTTGTGACCAGCAATCCCTCCCCTGACTACGTCCGGCGAGTTTCTGCTGCGTTCAACAACAATGGGTCAGGCGTGCGCGGCGATATGGCAGCCGTGATCACCGCCATCCTGATGGACCCGGAAGCTCGGTCGGCCACGGCGGCCTCGGACCCGGCCTTTGGCAAGCTGCGCGAGCCGGTCATCCGCATGACCCACATGCTCCGCGCCTTCAAGAGCACCTCTGCGACGGGCAGGTGGCAGGTCCGGACGACCAGCGCCAGCACCTCGCTCGGTCAATCGCCTCTGAACGCGGCCTCGGTCTTCAACTTCTGGCGACCGGGTTATGTTCCCCCAGCGACGACGGCGCTCGGCACCCGAGGCCTCGCCGCCCCCGAGTTCCAGATCGTCAATGAGGTCACCAATGCTGGGTATGTGAATACCGTCACCCAGGTCGTCAATGGCGGCCTGGGCGTAAGCAATGATGTCCGCCTGTCGACCAGCGAGGAACTCCTGCTCGCAGAGAAACCGGACCAGCTCGCAGATCGCCTCAATCGCCTTCTGCTCTCCGGGCAGATGAGCGCGGCGCTGCGCAAGCGCGTAATTGACGCGGTCAATTCCTACTCCGTCTCTTCCTCGGACGCGAACCAGGTCGCCCAAGCCCGAAACAACCGTGTCAAGGCGGCCCTCCTGATCGTCATGACATCGCCAGAATACCTGGTCCAGAAATGAGGAGCTCCGCCTGATGCGCCACTCTCCTGCGTCCCGGCGGCATGTGCTGAAGATGATGGCCGCCGCGGCGCCCCTGGGGGTCGCGGCCCCCTTCGCCCTCCAGATGGCGACCCTGGGCTCTGCGGCGGCCCAATCTGCACCAAACGGCTACAAGGCCCTCGTGTGCATCTTCCTGTTCGGCGGGAATGACAGCCACAACATGGTCCTCGCCACCGACACCGACTCCTGGGGCCGCTACTTCCTGGCGCGCAATACCGGCAACGATCCCATCGCCCTGATGCCGCCCGGAACGCCGCCGGCGGCGGCGGGCAGTGTTTCTCCGGTGACCGCCCGCACCGTGACCCGCAGCACTCCCGAGTTCCTCGGCGGGGTCCTGCCTATCTCACCTCAGACACCGAACCCTGTACCCGCCGGCACATCAGCCTCGACCCGGACCTTCGGCCTGCACCCGGCCTTGGCGCCCCTCGTCCAGGGTGCGGCAAGCCCCTGGGCCGCCGGTCGCCTGGCGGTCCTGGCCAATGTGGGGCCGCTCATCACCCCCGTCACCAAGTCGCAGTATGTCGGGCGAAGCGTTCCCCTGCCCCTGAACCTGATGTCCCACAATGATCAGCAGTCGATCTGGCAGTCGGGAGCGGCGGAGGGCGCGCAACGGGGCTGGGGCGGGTTGATGGCGGACACCATGCTGACCCAGAACGGCTCCGGCGCAGTTTTCACGGCGGTTTCGGCCAATGGCAACGCCGTCTTCCTGTCGGGCGCGACGGCGATCCAGTACCAGATCTCCACGGCGGCCCAGCCGGCGATCCAGCCGACGGCGGCGGCGGCCAGCGCGCTCTACGGGTCGGCCGTCGCCGCCCAGGCCCTCTCTGAATCGATACGCGACGCCTCGGGGCTCAGCCTCTTCGCCCAGGACCACGCCGCCATGACGCGCCGGGCCATGGATTCGGCCCAGGCCCTGAATGCGGCCTTCGCCTCGGCCTCCGCGGCTGCTATCCCGGCGCCCGCCCCTTATGTGAACCCCGTCACCGGCCTCGCCGAGGCCAACACCCTCGCAACCCAGTTGATGACGGTCGCCCGCGCCGTGGCCGCCGCCCCTGTCCTTGGCGTGACCCGGCAGGTCTTCTTCGTGGGCCTGGGCGGCTTTGACACCCATGACCTGCAGAACCCCACCCACACCAACCTCATGGGCAAGCTGGCCCACGCCATGGCCTATTTCGACGGGGTGTTGGGCAATATCGGCGGGCTGAACATGAGGGGCGGGGTGACCACCTTCACCATGTCCGACTTCAGTCGCACCTTTACCTCCAACGGCGATGGAACGGACCACGCCTGGGGCGGACACCAGCTTATCATGGGCGGGGCTGTCCGGGGCCGCGACATGTACGGCCAGTTCCCGACGGTGGGCGTCGACCGGGCCAGTTTCAGCAACCCCGACATGAGCGGCAACATCCTGGTGCCGACAACCTCGGTCTACCAGATGGGCGCGACCCTCGGGAGGTGGTTCGGGCTTTCGGACGCCCAACTCCTGACCATCTTTCCCAACCTGGGCAATTTCTCCCGACGGAACCTGGGTTTCATGGTCTGACCGGCGGCGCCAGCCGGCTTGTTCCTCCGCCAGGAAGGCGGACATGATAGGCGCCCAGCCGCAGGTCCGGCGTCATGTAGTCGGTCGAGATGTACTGCGCTCCCGAGGCGAAGGCGGCGTCCCGTCGACTCAGGTTTCCCGACCGCGCCTCGACCGTGTCGGCGTCAGCCCGGGTGCGGACCACCATCCCCCGACCAGGTGCGCGGCGACGGCGCAACCCTGGCCGAAGCCGTGCGCCAGCGCGGCTGGCCCACACTCGCCGCCGCCCGGGGCAAGGTCTTCTTCGCGATCGACGAGGGGCCCGCCAAGGTGGCGCTCTACAGCCAGGG
>JBJTEN010000233.1:0-3939 GCA_046092925.1 Phenylobacterium sp.
TCGAGAACGACCTGATCGTCGACGATTATCTCGACATGCTCGCCGAGGACCTTGCGGGACGGCCGTATAGCAAGGCGGCGCACAACCGGGCCCTGCAGGTTCTCCTTCCCGGAAGGTCCCACAAATCAATCGAATTCAAGCATCGCAACATCAGCGCCGTGATGCAGGTGCTGAACCAGCCCTGGATTACAGGCTACCTGCCGGCCTACCGCTTCCAGGCCCGCTTGATCGACGCTGTGCTCCGTCACCTCAATCAGGTAGCGGTTCCAAGGCAGACGGTTGCAACAGGGACGCGTAACGCCGCCGCCCTCTACCTGGGACCACCCCCACTGGCTCTGAACAGGCCTGTGCTTGATGCGACCCGGAAGGCAGAGGTTGACCGCCGGTTCGACCCCGCCGAGGAGACGCGCGCAACCGGGAACTGGGGCGTGCAGGCGAGGCTCTGGTCCTCGACTTTGAACGCCATGTCCTCAGGCGCTCGGGCCGTAGCGACCTGGCGGAGAAGGTCCGCTGGACCTCACAGGAGGATGGCGACGGGGCGGGCTACGACATCGCCAGCTTCATGCCCGACGGACGGCCCCGCCTCGTGGAGGTCAAGACCACCAGCGGGTGGGAACGCTCCGCCTTCCATATCACCCGCAACGAGCTTGAGGTCGCCAACGACAACCGGGACGTCTGGCGTCTTGTCCGGGTCTGGAACTTTGCGCGGGAACCCCGGGCTTTCGAGCTTGCGCCGCCGCTGGACGCCCATGTCCACCTGACGCCGACGAGCTTCCTCGCGCGCTTCGGCTAGCCCTCGACCCCCAGGATCCACCCTTCTTCGCGCTCGGCTTCGGCCACGACCTCGTGGGCGAGGTCCTTGCCGGGTCCGAAGACGGCGCCGAGCTTGCCCGCCTCATCCAGCTTGGCGAAATGCTCGGCGGTGGCGCGGACCTGGGCCAGATCCTTGACCTCGCCCGGCCCGGGCTGCGCCTTGTAGAGCGAGGGATAGACCTCGGCCGCCACCACCTCAATGCCCGCCAGGTCCGTCTCGGCGAGGGGGCGGAAGCCGGTCTCGAAGGGCCAGATGCGGAAGCCGTCGCCCCGGGCGGCCTGCAGGCGGCGCACGAAGGGGATGCCCAGCAGGGCCTGACCGCCCACTGAGCCGTTGTAGTAGAGCTTCCAGATCGACGCCGCCTTGGCCGCCGCGTCGGCGTGACGGAACTCGGGAAGGTCATCCGGCCCGTGCTCCCGGGTGCGCTTGGGCTGGAGGGTGGTCAGGGCGTCCTTCGGCGGGCAGCCCCAGAAGGGAAAGGGCCCGCCTGTCATGCGCCGGTTGATCTCCGAGCCCACCCCGAACCGGTTGTTGGTGTTGTCCGGCTTGTCCTTGACCATCTTTCCAAGCTGGTCCCAGGCAGAACGCCAGGGCGCGTCGCCCGGAAGGTTGAGGGCGTTCGCAAAGCCCCGCGGAAAGCCGAGGGGAAAGTCAAAGCCAAGCAGGGCCCGCTCCGAGCGCTTGCGGAAATCATCGAGCAGGGCGGTGAGCTTGGTTTCAGCCTCGGCCCGGGTCGATGGGTTGAAGGCCTCAAAGGCCAGGCGAAAACGGACGTCGCGCTTCATGACGCCGATCCAGACGGAGTCCGCCCCGGTGGTCGGCTTGGCGGCGGCGCTCCAGTCGACGATGACATAAGCGTTGAAGAGGCGTGACACGGTCGGACTCCGGGGAAGGGAGTGGTCTCTTTAGCCTCTCGGAGGACCCGCGCCAACGGGCGGACTTGGTCGGCCACCGGCGCCATGTGAGAGTGGAGAACGTTCTCTGGAGGACCCGACCTTGATCCACGCGCTGCGCACCCCTGAAGACCGTTTCTCCAACCTGCCCGGCTTTCCCTGGGCTCCCCAATACATCGACGATCTCCCAGGCTACGAGGGTCTGAGGTGTGCGGTGATCGACGAAGGCGTGGATGTCAGCGCCCGGCCAGGCCAGCCGACCTTCCTGTGCCTCCATGGCGAGCCGACCTGGAGCTATCTCTACCGCCGGATGATCCCGGTCTTCCTCGCCTCCGGCGCCCGGGTGGTCGCGCCCGACCTCTTCGGCTTCGGCCGATCGGACAAACCGGTCGAGGATTCCGTCTACGGCTTTCACTTCCACCGCCGGATGCTGCTGGCCCTTGTCGAGCGGCTGGACCTTCGCGACATCACGCTGGTGGTCCAGGACTGGGGCGGGATCATCGGATTGACCCTGCCGGTGGACGCCGGCTTCCGGGGCCGGCTCGCCCGGCTCGTTGCGATGAACACGACCCTGGCGACGGGGACCCCGCCCTCCGAAGGCTTCCTGGCCTGGCGAGCCTACGCCAAGGCCAATCCCGACATGGCGGTGGGCGCCCTGATCGGCCGAGGGACGCCTCACCTCACCGAGGCCGAGCGCGCCGCCTACGACGCCCCATTCCCGGACATCCGCCATAAGGCCGGCGTCCGCGCCTTTCCCGAGCGGGTCATGACCGACCCCGGCATGGAAGGGATCGAGGAGAGCGTCGCCGCAAAGGCGTTCTGGGCCCGGGATTTCAGGGGCCCGGTCTTCATGGCCGTCGGTGGGGCCGACACGGTGCTGGGGCCACCCGTGATGGAGGACCTGCGCCGGAGCCTGCCGACCTGCCCCGACCCCATGCTGATCCCGGAGGCGGGGCATTTCGTGCAGGAATGGGGCGGCCCCGTCGCCGAGGCCGCCCTCCGGGCCTTCGCTGCGGGCTAGCTCAGCTTCACCAGCATCTTGCCCATGTTCTCGCCCTTGAAGAGGCCGATGAAGGCGTCTGGGGCGGCGGCGATGCCCTCGCGGACGGTCTGGCGCCACTTGAGCTTGCCGGCTGCGTGCCAGCCGGCGAGGTCTTTCAGGAAATCGCTCATCATGTCCCAGTGGTTGGAGACGATGAAGCCCTCCAGCCGCAGGTTCTTGCCGATGATCAGGGCCATGTTCGACGGGCCGGGGACCGGCGCTTCGGCGTTGTACATGGAGATCATGCCGCAGATGGCGAAGCGGGCGAAGGGACGGGCGGCGTTCAGCGCCGCCTCGAGATGCCCGCCGCCGACATTGTCGAAGTAGACGTCGATGCCTTCCGGCGCGGCCTCGGCCAGGGCGGCGGTCAGGGCGGCGGCGGAGTCGCCGACGGCCTTGTAGTCGATGACGGCGTCGACCCCGACCTCGTCCTTGAGGAACCGCGCCTTCTCGGCGCCGCCCGCGGAGGCGATCACCTTGTGGCCCTTGAGCTTGGCGATCTGGCAGACCAGGGAGCCCACAGCGCCTGCGGCGCCCGATACGAAAACCACGTCGCCGGGCTTGAGGGCGGCGACGCGGAGGAGGCCGGCATAGGCGGTCAGGCCGGGCATGCCGGCGACCCCGAGAAAGGCCTCGGGCGGCAGTCCGTGAGTGTTCAGCTTCTGGACGGTCGAGGCCGGCGCATTGAAGGCCTCACGCCATCCGTTATTCGACTGCACCAGGTCCCTCGGCTTCAGGGCGGGATCGTTGGATGCGATCACCTCGCCAATCGCGCCGCCCTCAAGCGGCCTGCCCAGCTGGAAGGGCGGGACATAGCTCTTCACGTCGTTCATGCGGCCACGCATGTAGGGGTCCACGGTCATCCAGGTGTTGCGGACCTGGACCTCCCCTGGCCCCGGAGCCGGCAGTTCGACGGTGGCAAGCTCAAAGTTCCCGGCGGCGGGCAGGCCCTGCGGGCGGCTGTGAAGTCGGATTTCCCGGGATGTGGTCATTCTCTTCCCCCTGATCTGATCGCCGGCGGCGGCGTGTGCGCCAGAACCGGTCTGCTCGCAAGGTGGCGTCTGGCGCCCCGGAATGCTAGGCGCGTTCTCTGCAATCGCTGATGAGGAGGCGGGGGTGCTGAGAGGCGGGGTCATCGGGGCCGGCGTGTTCGGAGGCTACCATGCGCGTCAGTACGCCCAGGCCGAAGG
>JBJTEN010000234.1:0-5710 GCA_046092925.1 Phenylobacterium sp.
ATCCTGAACCGTTCGCCGGGGCCGTCGCCGGGCGCCAGCTGGCTCCAGACCGCATCATCGCGCACGAGAGCGAGCGCATCGCTCCGTGCGCGCGCCGCAAAGGCGTCGAGCGGGAACTCCTCGAAGCCATAAACGTCGGCATAGACCTTCAGGCGAGCTTGCTGCATGACCCGCAGCAGCCGAGTTTCTGTTTCCGCGACGCTTTCGTGAGAAACATGGACCATGGGGTTGATCTCAGATTGGGAGGATGTTGCGTCGGAATGTTTACTGGCGCAGAGTTGCGAAGTCTTGCCGGGATCCATGGAAAATCGCCAGGAACACCTGGGTGAGGCATTCGCCGCGTAATGTCAGCGCCTAATCGGACCCCGCGCCCACACCTCCATGTCCGCCATCGCACTCGCCGCCGCCGTCATCTTCTGGTCGGGACCACTTTTGGGGTCTGACCGTGTCAATCGCGGTGACAGAAAACGGGTCTCTTCGTGGCGTCCCTGGAAACGCTCGGTTCGCCTGAAGACAATCGATGGCTTCCAGGAGATCGGTGACCTGACCTGTCCTCGGGACCTCAGGCCGGATTTGGCGTCGATCTTCTATGCGGGCAAAGGCATCTGAGGATGCTGAAGGCTGAGGATATCGCCCGGCTGGAGCGCGCCACGGTCGCCGGGGTCGCGCCGCGCCGGAGGATGGAGCTGGACGGCTGGGTCCTGGGTCTCGACGACGGGCCCATGGGCCGCGCCCGCTCCGCCGCACCCCTGTCCCACGACCCGCCGCCGCCCCTGAGGCCCGCCCTGGTCCAGGCCTACGCCGCCGACGGCCTGCCGGCCGCCTTCCGGGTCCCGGACCTGGCGTCCCTGGCCCCCGTCATCCGCAGGCTCGCCGAGGCGGGATACCGGCCCTCGGAACCGACCTGGATGATGACGGCGAAGTCTGAAGCGGCGGCTGGCTTCGCGAGCCCCGGAAGCGGCGCCCCCTGGCCGGTCCTGCTGGAAGCGCCGGATGCGGACTGGTCGGCGACCTTCTGCGGCCCGGGTTTCGATCCTGGCGAGGGCGCCCGGCGCGTGGACCAGCTGTCGCGTTCTCCTGGCGCCCGCTTCGCTGCTGTGCGCGACGGCGGCCGCACCCTGGCGGTGGGGGTCCTGTCGCGCGCCGGTGGCGTGGGCGGGATCCACGGCATGCGCACCGCTCCCGACCAGAGGGGCCGCGGCCATGCCGGCCGCATCCTCGCCGCCTTCGCCCGGCAGGCCTCGGACTGGGGGCATGAGGACCTGATCCTGCAGGTGGAGGCCGGCAATCCGGCCTGGAGCCTCTACCGCGCTGCGGGATTCAGGGAGCTCTGGCGCTACTGGTACTGGCGCTGAGTCTCAGAGCCTGAGCGTCATGAAGACGCTGAAGGGGTCAGGACCATAGCCGTCAAAGGGCCCGCAGGCCCGGAAGCCGGCGCTTTCGTAGAGGGTGCGGGCTGGAATGAAGCCCTCCACGGAGCCGGTCTCCAGCCAGAGGGCCTCAAGCCCCATCCCCCGGGCCTCCGCCAGGATGTGACCCAGGATGGCCCGGCCAACGCCCTGACCGAGAAAGGCGTCCGCCACCCGCATCGACTTGATCTCTCCATTCTCCGCGTCGATCCGGCGAAGCGCCCCCATGCCGGCAAGCGTCTGGCCGCTCCAGGCGCTCCAGAATCGGATGGACGGCGCCTTCAGCCCCTCGAGGGCGAGGGCGTGGACGCTCTCCGGCGGGCTCTGGGCGCGCATGCCGGCGAGATGCCGGGCCACCAGGTCCCGGACCGGTGGGCGGGAGAGGTCGTCCAGTTCTAAGTGGAGGGTGGGAGGTGGAGGGGGCCCGGACATCAGGGACGGCGACCTTTGGGATCGCGCCTCTCGAGATAGACGGGATTTCCCATCAGCTGCAGCTTTCCGTCTGCACCGCGGACGTCCGCACGGATCCATTTCAGATCTGGCGTCCAAGGGAGTTCCATTGTCACCTCTCCAAAGCCCCGGATCGGGACGGCGGTGCGGGAAGGCGCACCACCGCCCCCGCCCGCGACGAACTCGACGGTTCCCTCGGGAAGGCCGGAAACAGACGCCGCCATGCGCAGAGGGGCGCCGCTCCGGATCCGAAGGGTCTCGCCCATGCTCGCCTGCGCCTTGCCAGAGGCGACTGTGAGGTCGACGGAGGCGCCGGCGGGGGCGCCGAGGTCCACGAAGACCCGGCCGCGCCTCAGGCCCTCCAGGATCGCAGGCTGGGAGAGCTCCGGGGCATAGACCACCGTGGCGGGTCGGCCCACCGGCGCCTGGCCGCCGCCCTTTGCGTCGGGGTCATGGTTGTCGCTTCCGGCGATTCCCGTGACGCGACAGCCCCTGTCGAGAAGGCTCTCCCAGAAGGGCAGGCCAGACAGCGGGCCCTCCGCCGAACCGGTCAGGCGCAGGCCGCCGCCGTTGGCGATCTCCACGGCGGCGATGCGGCGGCAGTCCGGGATGGGCGCGGTCCAGCCGCAGCCCATGCACGCTTCTCCCGAAGGCATGCCGGGATGATTGATCGACAGGAGCCCGCCTTCGGCCTCCACGGCGTCGAGCACGGCGTCGAGGGTCGGCGCGTGCGCTGAGCCGAGCTGGAAGGGCAGGGGGCTGGTCACGCCGAAGACGTTGGCGCGGCCCTGGAAGGTCGTGATCTCCCGCCCCGGCAGGAGCAGCAGGGTGTCGTAATAGGCCTGCAGGGCCCGCAGCTCGGGAAAAACGGATGTCGAGTTGTGTTCTGTCAGGGCGATGAAATCGAGGCCCGCCGCCCGGGCCGCTTAAAGCGTCAGGAAGACGGGGCAGGGGACCCGGCGCCCGGAGAGGCTGTCGCAACTGCCGTCGCTGTGGCCGGAGTGGGTGTGAAGGTCGCCCCGGGACCAGCCGGGGCCTGTCCTGATCGCGCCCGGGTGGAAGGCGGATCCGGTCGACGGCGCGCCCTTCGGGTCAAGACGGACCCGGGCGCTCCAGGACGCCGAAGCCCCCTTCCGGATGTTGGGGACCCCAAGGATCAGCCGCCATTCGCCCGGGGGAAGGAAGCCCGGGATGTAGGCGGAGGTGGCGTCGCTGCCGGCGAGGGTGAAGGTCGACCTGTTGCCGCCGCTCCAGCCCCGGAAGCCGTTCGGATCGCGGATCCCGAGGTCGATCACAGTCCTGTTCGCCCGGTCGTACTCGAAGGTCACGGTCAGCCGCTCTGTATCCTCCGGGACGGCGAAGGGGACCTCGACATAGGTCTCGTGGTTTTCGTGGGTGATCACGCCCCTGAGTTCGATCTCGTTCTGGCCCGCACGGACGGCGCCGTGCGAGCCCAGCAGGCACAATAGGCCAAGCAGGAAGGTCCATGCATGGGGAAGAAGGCCCCGGCCCTCTGTCTGACGTCGGATCATGCTCTGTCTCCGGTCCCGGAGCACGGAGTCTGGCGCCCCGGGATGACAGGATGATGCCGGTCGGGCGGGATTATTCCGCGGCCTCGGCCAGTATCACCGCCTCACGGCCGCCACGCACGAGGCCGCCGGGGAGGGCGCCGGTGTGCTGGCCGTTCTCGAAGGTCACCTGGCCGGACTTGAGCGTGTAGCGGTAGCCCTCGACGCGCTGGACAAGGCGCCTGCCGCCGGCCGGCAGGTCGTGGATGGCTTCGGGGCGGAACAGACGCAGGGCCTCGAAGTCGATGACGTTCAGGTCGGCCAGCAGGCCTGGCGCGATCCGGCCCCGGTCATTGAGGCCGTAGGCCCGGGCGGTGTCGCTGGTGAGCTTGCGGACCAGGAATTCCAGGGGAAATTGCTCGCCCTTCACCCGGTCGCGGGCCCAGTGGGTCAGGATGAAGGTCGGCATGCCGGCGTCGGCGATGACCCCGCAATGGGCGCCCCCGTCGGACAGGCCGAAGAGCACGTTGGGGTGCTGCATGTTCTTGCGGAAGAAATCGAAGTTGTAGGTCTGGTAGCCGCCGAGGGGCTGGTAGAAGAGCTCCTTGCCGCCGTCGCGGAGCAAGAGGTCGTACATCATCTCCACCGGAGAGACGCCGGCCGCCTCGGCCATGCCGGCGACGCTGCCCTCACGGTCGGGCTCGTAGTTCGGGCGCTCGCCCAGGGGGAAGATGCGCCAGAGGAGGCCATCGAGGCCGGCGACCTGTCCGCCCACCGGCGCGGAGGTGGCCGCGCGGATCAGGGGCGAGTCCTCGGAGAGCAGGGCGGCGCGGATGTCCGGCCGACCCATGGCCGCGACCTTGTCCTCGACCGACAGGGCCTCGAGTTCCTTCTTCCAGGTCGGGCTGGCGAGGAAGATGTGGAAGTTGGAGGTCAGGCCGTGCAGCACCCCGGTGGGCCGGCCGGCGATCTGCGGACGGATATCCATGCCCTTCTGGCGGGACTCCTCGGCGATGTTGAACATCTTGTCGCCCTGGTAGGCGCCGGCCGAGGTGGCCACGAGGGTGACGGGCAGGCCGGTCTCCTCCACGAAGCCCTTGACCCAGGCCCATTCGTCGTCGTCGCCCAGGTGATCGGAGACCATCTCGAAGACGCCGTGGGTCAGCCCCTTCATGGACAGGCCCAGGGCCAGCATCTCGTCGGAACCGGCGAAGGTGCCGGGCACGTGGACGCCATGGACGTCCTTGTGCAGCAGGGTCCGGGAGGTGGAGAAGCCCAGGGCGCCGGCGGCGACACCCTCGCGCACGATCTGGGCCATTTCGGCGATCTCGGCGGCGTCAGGCTTGTAGTCGGTGTTGCAGCGGTCGCCCAGGACGTAGGCGCGGACCGAGCCGTGCGGGACGTGGACGCCCACGTCGATGGTCCGGGGCTTGGCTTCCAGGGCGTCGAGGTATTCGGGGAAGGTCTCCCACTTCCAGTCTATGCCCTCGGCGAGGGCGGCGCCGGGAATGTCCTCGACCCCCTCCATCAGCTCGATCAGGAAGTCCTGGCTGCCCGGGCGGACGGGGGCGAAGCCGACCCCGCAATTGCCCATGATGGCCGTGGTCACGCCATGCCAGCTGGAGGGCGCCATGACCGGATCCCAGGTGGCCTGGCCGTCATAGTGGGTGTGGATGTCCACCCAGCCGGGGGTGACAATCAGGCCCCTGGCGTCGATCTCGCGCCGGGCCGGGCCCTCGACCCTGCCCACGGCGACGATGCGGTCGCCCTGGATCCCGATGTCCGCGACGGCGGGAGTCGCGCCCGTCCCGTCTACGACCGTTCCGCCCCGGATGATCAGGTCCAGCATGTCCATGTCTTCCCAAATGAGCGCCAGCCTTTGGCCAGCTTTCCAGTTGACATGAGTGTAGGGCCGAAACACGATGGGTTTCCAGTCCCGACCCGACGTCAGCCCGGAGGCTGACCCGACTACTGCCGGCGGAGCGCCGCTTCGAGGCTGGCCTGCGGATCGGTCTGCTGGTCATCCCCGAGCTCTACCTCGACCCGGTGCAGGACGCCGGTGAAGGGGAAGGGCGCCACGAAGTCTGACACCGCGGGTTTGGGCGCCCGGCCGATCTCCATGCCGATGACGGAGGCCTGCGCCCGGTAGGTCTGCGGCAGCACCGCCGACCCGCAGGGTTGATCGTCGATCCGCAGCTCGCCCTCGGCGGCGTACTCGCCGGTCTTGCGCACCACCCAGCTGAGGGTGTGGCGACCCGGCGGCACGGGCCGGTCGGACCGCGCGACATAGTGCCGGTTGACGAAGTTGTAGTCGTGGATGAGGCGGCCGTCCTTCAGGTAGAG
>JBJTEN010000235.1:0-3289 GCA_046092925.1 Phenylobacterium sp.
CCGACACCGCCCTGCCCAGCACGGGCCTTGGCGTCTCCGACAAGATCGCCGGCCTCGACGTCCTCGACGCCGCCCGGGTGCCCGGGCGGATCCTCGGCCAGGGCGACATTATCGCCCTCGTGGAGAAGGCCGCCCAAGACCTTGATACGGCCAAGGCCGAGGCCATGGCCCGCCGGCTGGCCAAGGGCCAGTTCGACCTCGACATGATGGCCGACCAGCTGGCGCAGATGAAGCGTATGGGCGGCATGCAGGGGCTGATGGGACTTCTGCCGGGGGTCCAGAAGGTCAAGAAACAGATCGCCGAGGCCAACATCTCGGACAAGGCCCTCGACCGCCAGGCGGCGATCATCTCTTCGATGACCAAGGCCGAACGGCGCAAACCGGACATCCTCCAGGCCTCCCGCAAGCGGCGCATCGCCGCCGGCGCCGGGGTCGACGTGGCTGAGGTCAACCGCCTGCTCAAGCAGCACCGCCAGATGGCGGACGCCTTCAAGATTATGAGCCGCGACGGCGGCAAGGGTTTCGCCCGCATGGCCGGAATGCTCGGCGGTGGGGGCGGCATGGACCGGCTCAAGGCCCTCGGCGGCGGCAAGGTGCCCACCGCAGACGCCGCCCAGCTCGAGGAGCTGGCCAAGCTGGCCGAGAAACTCCCCGGCGGCGGGCTCCCCGGCAATCTCCCAGGCGGCGTGAAGCTGCCCGGCCTCGGCGGCGGCCTGCCGCCTGGCTTCAACCCCTTCAAGAAATCCTAGGAAGACAAGGACACCCCATGCTCAGGATTCGTCTCGCCCGTGGCGGCGCCAAGAAGCGCCCCTACTATTCCATCGTCATCGCCGACAGCCACTCGCCCCGAGACGGCCGGTTCATCGAGAAGGTGGGCGCCTACAACCCCCTCCTGAAGAAGGATGACCCGACCCGCGTGACCCTGAAGGTCGAACGCATCCGCGAGTGGCTCTCCAAGGGCGCCCAACCCTCTGACCGCGTCGCCCGCTTCCTCGCCGCCGAGGGCCTAGTCGCCTGGCAGGCCGGCTCCAACCCCAACAAGGGCCAGCCGGGTCGCAAGGCCAAGGAGCGCGCCGAAGAGAAGGCCCAGAAGGCCGCTGACCTCGCCGCCGCTGCGGCCGCCGCCGCCGCCGCGCCCGCCCCTGAGCCCGAGCCTGAACCTGCGCCCGCCGACGAAGCGCCGGCCTCCGAGGCCCCGGCCGAAGCCGCCTCTTCGGAGGAGGCTCCCGCCGAGGAAGCCAAGGAAGGCTGATCCCAACGGCCCGGCGTCCTGCGCCGGGCCCCCCCAGGGGCGCCTGTGATGTCAGATCGGCTGATCCTCGTGGGACGCATCGCCGGCGCCTTCGGCGTGCGGGGCGAGGTGCGCGTGACCAGTTTCACCGCAGACCCCATGGCCCTCGCCGGCTATCGCGACCTGCGCCGGGCCGACGGAACGCCGGCGCCGGCCCTGTCCGCGGCCCGGCCAGTCAAGGGCGGCCTCGTGGCCCGGGCCTCGGGCGTCGAGACCCGCGAGCAGGCTGAGGCCCTCAGGGGTCTCAAGCTGCACGTCCTGCGGGACGCCCTGCCGGCGCCCGAAGACGACGAGTTCTACCTGGCGGACCTTGTCGGCCTGAAGGTCGAGACCGCGGACGGTCATGTCCTGGGCGTCGTGCGCGGGGTGCAGGACTTCGGCGCCGGCGACCTGCTGGAGGTCAAGCCAGACGCCGGGGCGTCTTTCTGGTTGCCCTTCACCCGGGAGGTTGTCCCCGAGGTCGATCTGGCGGGCGGACGGATCCTTGCGGTCCCGCCGGCCGAGACGGAGTAGTCCGCCTCAATCCTTGCGAAGTCGCAGCAAGCCCTCCTGGGCCACGCTCGCCACCAGCTCGCCTGAGCGGGTGTAGATGGACCCGCGGATGAACCCGCGCCCACCCGAGGCGCTCGGGCTGTCCTGGGCGTACAGGTGCCAGTCGTTGAAGTTCACCGGCTTGTGGAACCACATGGCGTGATCGAGGCTGGCCGACTGGAAGTTGCGCGTCTGCCAGTGCACCCGGTGAGGCCGCATGGCGGTGGACAAGAGGTTCATGTCCGAGGCGTAGGCCAGGATCACCTGGTGCAGGATGGGATCATCGCCGATGGGCGCCCGGGCGCGGAACCAGGTCTCGCTCCTGGGTTCCCGGGCTTCGGGACGGTCTCGGTCAAACAGGCTGGAGCCGTCCACCGGGCGCATCTCGATGGGCGGGGCCGCGTCGCCCACTTCCGGGCTTCCTCCGGCATCTTGGCCAGGGCCGCCTTCAGGGCCTCCGCCTCACTGGGCAGGTCGTCCGGTCCCGCGACGGCGGGCATGGGGGCCTGGTGCTCGAAGCCCTCTTCCGGGGCCTGGAAGGAGGCGGCGAGATTGAAGATCTGCTTGCCGTTCTGGACGGCGATGACCCGGCGGGTGGTGAAGCTGCCGCCGTCCCGGGACCGGTCCACCTCGAAGATGATCGGCGTGGTCGGGTCGCCCGGCCGGATGAAGTAGCAGTGCAGGGAGTGGCAGACCCGGTCCTCGACCGTGCCGTAGGCGGCCAGAAGGGACTGGGCGATGACCTGGCCCCCGAAGATCCGGCCGGGGCCTTCACTCAGCGAAACGCCCCGGAACAGGTTCACCTCCAGACGCTCGAGCGCCAGGGTGTCGACAAGGTTTTCAGGAGACTCCGCGGTATTGGGCATGGCCTGGAGATCAATGCTGCAATTGCGAAAGGGCAGGGCATAGAGGCGAAGGGGCCCCGGGGCAAGGCGGGCGGCCGGTGCTGCGGGACTCGAAAAACCCGCCGTCTTCGTCCACAAGCCCCGCATGTCCCGCGCCGCGCCCTTCGAGGTCACCGTCCTGACCATGTTCCCCGAGGCCTTCCCCGGCCCGCTGGGCGTTTCGCTGATCGGGACGGCCTGGCGCGAGGCCGGCCTCTGGTCCCTGGAAACGCTGGACATCCGGGGCTTTTCCAAGGATAAGCGCGGCTTCCTCGACGACACCCCCGCTGGGGGCGGACCGGGGCAGGTGATGCGGGCGGACGTCATCGCCTCGGCGCTCGACAGCGTCGAGCGGCGCGAACGCCCGCTTCTCTACATGAGCGCCCGGGGTCGGCCCCTGACTCAGGCGCGTGTCCGTAAGTGGGCCGAAGGGCCGGGACTCATCGTCCTGGCGGGTCGGTTCGAGGGGGTGGACCAGCGGGTGCTCGACGCCCGGGGGTTCGAGGAGGTCTCGGTCGGAGACGCGGTCCTCGCCGGCGGCGAGGCGGCGGCCCTGGTGACCATCGAGGCCTGCGTAAGGCTC
>JBJTEN010000236.1:0-7861 GCA_046092925.1 Phenylobacterium sp.
GCCTCCCCACCTTCCTTCTTCGCCTCGGCCCCGTCCTTCTTCTTTTCAGCGCCACCCTTCTCCGCCGCAGGGGGCTGATTGAAGAAGAGGAAAAAGGCCGCAGCGCCCCCGCCTCCGAGCACGACTACGGCGGCGACGCCCGCGATGATGATGAGCCTAAGAGGGAGCTTCTTCTTGCCGCCCTCCTCGCCAGCCTCGGCGCCGCCGAGATCGACGTCTTCCTCGTCAGCACTCTTGGGGGGCTTGGCCACGGCCATAACTCCTTGGGTTCGGTTAAGGCGTAGCGCGGTTTAGTTAACGATCCGTTCTTGCGGCCGCCAGGAGCGGGAGGAATGGCCCGGCAAATTCCGCAGGCCGGACGGAATTAACTATTTTAATTGCTGTTTTCATTGAGTTTTTAGGTTGGCCCAAGGTTTGCATCGTGAACAGAGCCCTCCGGGGCCTCAGCATCAGGCGACCGAGTCGATGGACAACGCACTTTACGTAGGGCTTTCGCGGCAGATGACCCTCCGGCGTCAGCTGGACATTGTCGCGAACAACATAGCCAATGCCGATACATCCGGCTTCAAGGCCGAGCAGGCTCTCGTGCGCACGGAACCCAAGGCTCCCGCACGGACGGTTGAGGGTCCCAATCCGATCAAGTTCGTCATCGATGATGGACTTGCCCGTGACTTCTCTCAGGGCCCGCTGCAGATCACCAATGCGACCTTTGATCTGGCGATAGAGGGGCCCGGCTTCTTCCGGATCCAGACCCCTGCCGGGGAGCGGTACACTCGTGACGGTCACTTCCGCCTCGACGGAACGGGCCGGATCGTGAACCAGGCTGGCCAGCCCCTGCTGGATGCGGGCGGCGCAGAGGTGATCATTGATGTCCAGAGAGGGCCGGTCGAGATCGCCAACGACGGCTCGTTGAGCCAGGGCATCGAACAGGTTGGTCGCCTCGGCGTGGTTGTCTTCGATTCGCTTTCCGCGCTCGAGAAGGTGGGCGCCAACCAGTACCGGAACACGTCCAACGCAGAGCCTCAGCCCGCGACAGGATCGCAGATCCGGCAGGGGGTTCTGGAAGGCTCAAACGTCAATCCCATTCTCCAGGTCTCCGAGATGATCGAGGTGACCCGGGCCTACGAGTCCCTGGCCCGGATGATGGAGAACACCCAGGAACTGTCGCGTCGATCCGTCGAGCGGCTCGGACGCGTCGAGTAGAAAGGCTGACCCCCCATGCAAGCTCTCCGAACAGCCGCAACCGGCATGTCCGCCCAGCAGCTGAACGTCGAGGTCATCTCGAACAACATCGCCAACATGAACACCGTGGGGTTCAAGCGACAGAGGGCGGAGTTTCAGGACCTGCTCTATCAGACCCTCGAACGCGCGGGGTCTCAGTCGTCGGACCAGGGCACCGTCGTCCCGACCGGGCTTCAGGTCGGCGCCGGGGTCACGGCGGGCTCCATCTACCGGATCACCGAACAGGGGCCGACGACCCAGACCGGCAACAAGCTGGACATCGCCATCCAGGGGCGGGGATACCTACAGGTCCTGATGCCGACCGGAGAACTCGCCTACACGAGGGCTGGGAACCTGTCCCTGAACGACCAGGGCCAGCTGGTCACCTCGGATGGCTACCAGATCCAGCCCGCAGTGGTGATCCCGCCCGACGCGACGGACGTCTCGATCTCCAAGGCCGGTCAGATCCAGATCAAGCAGGCGGGTCAGGTCGAACCCTCGGTGGTGGGAACCCTCGAACTGGCGACCTTCGTGAATGAAGGCGGCCTCGAGGCGATCGGAGACAACCTGTACCTCGAGAGCGGGTCCTCCGGGGCGCCGACCCTCAGCGTGCCGGGCGTCGACGGCACCGGCGTGCTGCTCCAGGGCTCCATCGAAGCCTCGAACGTCGATGCGGTCGCCGAGGTGACCGCCCTGATCGTCGCTCAGAGGGCGTACGAGATGAACTCCAAGGTCATCAAGTCGGCCGACGAAATGCTGTCGACCGCCAACCAGATCCGGAGCTGATCCGTTGCGCCTTCTGATCGTCGCCGCCCTCGCCCTCATCCTGATGATTCCGGCGGTGGCCAGCGCCGGGACATCGGTCGCTCTCCGGAGCGAACCCGCCGATTCCGACGGGGTGGTGACCCTGGGCGATCTCTTCGAGGGAGGGGGGCCGGCGGCCTCGGTGCGTGTGGCCGCGCGCTCGGGCCCCTCGGTGGTGCTGGATGCGACCGCCGTCCAGATTCTCGCCCGGCGTCACGGACTTCAGTGGTCCAATCCGGACGGGTTGAGGCGCATCATCGTTCGCCAGGGCGAAGCGCCGTCGCCCCTCGCCTCCTCCCGTGGGCGTCAGGTCCATGTCCTCGCCTATGCGCGGAGCCTGGCCGCAGGGGAAGAAGTGCGGGCCGAAGACCTCGTCTGGACCCGGGCCGCAGCCGCCCCGGTCGACGCCCTGCGGGACGCCGACGAGGCGATCGGCATGATTGCGAGACGCCCCCTCAGGGAGGGCGCTCTGGTTTCGGCGCGGGATGTCAGCGCGCCCCTGGCGATCCGGACAGGCGATCTGGTCACCGCGACCTATCAATCCGGCGGGGTATCCCTGGACCTCCAGGTCAGGGCGCTGGACTCCGGCGCCGTCGGACAGCTGATCACCCTGCAGAACCTCACCTCCAGGAAGACCTTCCAGGCGGTCGTCACCGGTCCGGGCCGGGCGACGACTGGCCCGGACTCACCCGGCGGACGCCCCTCGACCGCCACGCGGATCGCCCACCGTTGAACCCCTTGCCAGACAGGTCCCGTCCCATGCGACTCGCCGCCGTCCTTCTTCTCGCCGCCCTGCCCCTCGCCGCCTGTTCAACCGTGAAGGAAGCTGCTGTCGGCCCCAGCCTCAGCCCGTCGGCCTATCCCGTGACGCCGCAGGAACGACGCCCCGATCTCGGCATGCTGCCGTCGCAGGCGGAGGCGTCTCCCGCCTCGGCCAACTCGCTCTGGCGCAGCGGGGCTCGCGCCTTCTTCATTGATCAGAGGGCCAGCCGGGTTGGCGACATCGTGACGGTCCAGATCGCCATCAACGACTCCGCCAAGACCTCCAACACCTCGGTCTCAAACCGCTCGTCCGAGACAGACGCCGCCCTGACCAGCCTGTTTGGACTTGAGGGACAGGTTCGTCGCCTGCTTCCCCCGGGCAACAGCTTCAACAACGCCTCGCCTCTCCAGACCAACTCGACCTTTTCGAGTTCGGGGTCCGGCAGCGTAAACCGGGCGGAGGCCATCTCCCTAACCGTTGCCGCGGTGGTGACCGGCATCCTTCCGAACGGCAACCTCATCATTGAGGGCACCCAGGAGGTGCGCACCAACGCCGAGCTCCGCCAGCTGACCGTTTCCGGAATGATCCGTCCGGAGGACATCTCCTCCACCAATACGATCCGGCACACGCAGATCGCAGAGGCCCGGATCAGCTATGGCGGCCGGGGCGACATCTCGACCATGCAGAAGGCGCCCGCCGGTCAGTCCGTGGTCGCCAGGCTCTGGCCCTTCTAGCTGCGGAGGATCAGGCTCGCAGGACGGCCGTGGCGGACAGGCCGTCCCCCAGCACGCTGAAGGCGGCGGCGGCCAGCCCCGGTGCATCGAGACCCGCCTGGGCATACATCACCTCGGGCTTGTCCTGATCCTGGAAGACGTCCGGGAGAGTCAGGGTCCGGACCTTCAGACCGGAGTCCAGGACGCCGCGCGCGGCCAGCATCTGCAGAACGAAGGCGCCGAAACCGCCGATCGACCCCTCCTCCACCGTGATCAGAGCCTCGTGCTCACGAGCGAGTCGGAGGATGAGATCCTCATCAAGAGGCTTGGCGAAACGCGCATCGGCGACGGTCGCCGAGACGCCCCTCGCCGCCAGGAGATCCGCGGCCTTGAGGCACTCCCCGAGGCGTGCGCCAAGGCAGAGAAGCGCGACGGTGGTTCCTTCCCGCACGATCCGGCCACGACCGATCTCCAAAGGTTCAGCCCGTTCGGGAACCGCCACGCCGAGCCCTTCCCCGCGGGGATAGCGAAACGCCGAAGGACGGTCATCAATGACCGCCGCGGTCGCGACCATCCGGGCCAGCTCCGCCTCGTCGGCTGCGGCCATCAGGACCATTCCCGGAAGGGCCCCCATGAAACCGATGTCAAACGAGCCCGCATGCGTCGGACCGTCCGCCCCGACCAAGCCCGCCCGGTCCATGGCGAACCGCACCGGTAGCCGCTGGATGGCGACGTCGTGAACCACCTGGTCGTACCCTCGCTGGAGGACGGTCGAGTAGATGGCTGCGAACGGCTTCATGCCGTCCGCCGCCAGCCCGGCGGCGAAGGTGACGGCGTGCTGTTCGGCGATTCCGACATCGAAGGTGCGGTCGGGGAAACGCTTTCCGAACAGGTCCAGACCGGTTCCCGACGGCATCGCGGCTGTCACGGCGACAATTCTCGGATCCGTCTCGGCTTGCTGGATGAGGGCGTCCGCGAACACCCGCGTATAGGATGGCGGCGCCGGCTGCGCGGGCTTGGCCTGGCGGCCTGTGATCACATCAAACCGCGCCACAGCGTGAAGCTTGTCTTCAGCGCTCTCCGCGGGAGCGTATCCCTTGCCCTTCTGCGTGACGACGTGAACCAGGACGGGCCGATCCCTGATCTCCCTGGCGTTCTGCAGGATGGGCACCAGGGCCTCAAGGTCGTGGCCATCAATGGGCCCCACGTAATAGAAGCCCAGCTCCTCGAAGAAGGTGCCGCCGGTCACCATGCCGCGGGCGAACTCTTCCGCCTTCCGGGCCGCTTCCTTCAGCGGGCGCGGAAGGGCGCTGGCCATGGTCTTGCCGAGCCTTCGCAGCGACTGATAGCCGCCGCCGGACACCAGCCGGGCCATGTAGGCGCTCATCGCGCCCACGGGCGGGGCGATCGACATGTCGTTGTCGTTCAGGATGACTGTCAGCTGTCCGGTGGTCTCGCAGGCGTTGTTCATGGCCTCGTAGGCCATGCCGGCGCTCATGGAGCCGTCGCCGATCACCGCCACGACGCTGTTGCCCCGTCCTTCCGCGTCACGGGCCGCGCAGAAGCCGAGCGCCGCCGAGATCGAAGTGGCGGCATGGGCGGCGCCAAAGGGATCATACGGGCTCTCCGCCCGCTTGGTGAAGCCGCTCAGGCCGCCGCCCTGCCGCAGGGTGCGGATGCGCTCCCTCCGCCCGGTCAGGATCTTGTGCGGGTAGGCCTGGTGGCCGACATCCCAGATCAGGATATCTTCCGGCGTCTGATAGACGTGGTGAAGGGCGACGGTCCGTTCCACCACCCCCAGCCCTGCGCCGAGATGCCCGCCGGTCTGCGAGACGGCGTCGATGGTCTCGGCGCGGAGCTCATCGGCCAGCTGCCTGAGCTGGGAGACCGAGAACTCACGCAGGTCCGCAGGCACGGACACGGTGTCGAGGAGTGGCGTCAGGGGGGGCATGCGGATTGCTTTGCTCGCATTCAGCTCTGTCGATCAAGCACGAAATCCAGGCAGGCCAGAAGCCCCGCCGCCCGGGACCCGAGGGGTTGCAGGACCCGGCGGGCCTGATCGGCGATCCGGTCGAGCCGGTTGCGGGTTTCGGCGGCGCCGAGACGGGTGACCAGATTGACCTTCCCGCGGGCCGCGTCCTTGCCGGTCGCTTTTCCGACTACGCCCGCGTCGCCCTCCAGGTCCAGGAGGTCATCGACGATCTGATAGGCCAGCCCGAGGTCGTGTGCGAAAGCGGCGAGCGCGCGCCTCTCGTCCTCCGCGATCCGGCTCATGGCCATGGGCAGCTCGAAGGCCGCCGAAATGAGGGCGCCGGTCTTGAGGCTCTGCATGCGGGCCACGGCGTCCAGATCCCCCCCCACGCCCAGGAGGTCGATCATCTGGCCGCCGCACATTCCCCGCGCGCCTGACGCTTTGGCCAGTATGGCCACCAGGTTCGCCCTGACCTGGCCCTCGGGGTGTGTCTCGGGGTCTGCCAGGATCTCGAAGGCGAGCGCCTGGAGGGCGTCGCCCGCCAGGACGGCGGCGGCCTCGTCGAAGGCCCGGTGCACAGTTGGCCTGCCGCGTCTCAGGTCATCGTCGTCCATGCACGGAAGGTCATCATGGACGAGGCTGTAGGCATGGATGCACTCGAGGGCGGCTGCGACCCGATCGAGGCGGTCGCCGGGCAGATCCAGCACATCGCCCGCCTCGAAGACCAGCAAGGGACGCAGGCGCTTTCCCGGGCCCAGAGCCGCGTAGCGCATGGCTTCGGCCAGCCGGGCCTCCGGACCCTCGGGCAGGGGAAGCAGGGCGTCCAGGGCGCGTTCGACCCGAACGGCCGAGCGCTCAAGCCGATGAGCAGTCCTGAGCGTCACTCGAACCGCGCAGCTTCGGCAGCCACCGCGCCGGAGGGTCCGACAACGATCTTCTCGACCTTGAGGCGCGCCTGCTCAAGCCGGCTCTCGCAGTGCGCCTTGAGCTGCGCCCCCCGCTCGTAAAGCGCGATGGACTCCTCCAGCGGCGCCTGACCGCTCTCGAGTTGAGCGACGATGCGTTCAAGCTCGGCGAGGGCCTGCTCGAAAGTAAGGCTGGAAATCTCTGCGCCGTCCGGCATGGGAATCCTCGCTGCGGGCCCCCAAACTAGTCATCCCGGATCGGACCCGCAATGTGCTCCGGCGCGACGCGCGACTTCCCCCGCCGGCCCGGCGGCGCTATGCCGCGGCCATGACGCCTCCCCTTTACCGGCGCGCTGGCGAGCCCGACGCAACGACCCTGTCCCGGCTGGGTCGCGCCACCTTCAGAGAGACCTTCGGGCATCTGTATCCGGCGGAGGACCTCGCCGAATACCTCGACCGCGCCTACGATCCGGAGGAGACGCGCCGCTCGCTTGGCGATCCGTCCTGGGCCAGCTGGCTTGTCGAGTCCTCTTCCGGCCAGCCGCTGGGATACGCCACGGCGGGCCCGTGCAGTCTGCCCCATCCGGCGGTTTCCGGGGCCTCCCTCGAGCTGAAGAGGTTCTATCTGGTCCGGGGCGCCCAGTCCCGCGGGCTTGGCGGCGTCCTCTTCGATCAGGTGATGGCCTGGATGGCGGAGCGGTCGCCGCCGGACATCTGGATCGGCGTCTGGTCAGAGAACGACGGAGCCCAGAGGTTCTATGCCAGACGGGGCTTCGAGACGATCGGCGAATATGGTTTTCCAGTCGGCCGAACCCTCGACCGGGAGTTCATTCTGCGAAGACGCCCGGCCTTCTGAGACGCGCCGGACTGGACAGCAGGCCCCGCGGGCCTCACATTCGGCCCGAAACCCTATGCTCGCCCGTCCAGGGAAACCGCCCCATGTTCATGCGCTTTTTCACCGAACTTCGCGAAGCCAAGGTGCCGGTGACCCTCAAAGAGTACCTGATGCTCATGGAGGCCATGGACAAGGGCGTGATCGATCGCAACGTCGACGACTTCTACTACCTCGCCCGGTCCGCCCTGGTGAAGGACGAGAAGAACCTCGATCGTTTCGATCAGGTCTTCGGGCACGTCTTCAAGGGCCTTGAAAAACTTGAAGGTTTTGGCATTTCCGACATCCCTGCGGAATGGCTGAAGAAGATCTCCGACAAGTTCCTCACGGATGAGGAGAAGGCCCAGATCGAGGCCATGGGCGGCTTTGAAAAGCTGATGGAGGCCCTCGCCGAGCAGATGCGCCAGCAGCGCGAGAACGGCGACGACGGGGACGGCGAAGGCAAGGGGAAGGGCAAGGGCGGACAGGGCCCCAATGGCGACTCCCCCGTCGTCGCCGTTCTCGCGCTGCTGGCGCATCTGCTCGGCGAGGGCCTCCATCAGCTTTTCAAAGCCGCCCATGGCCTCGATCTGGGCCTTCTCCTCATCCGTG
>JBJTEN010000237.1:0-5782 GCA_046092925.1 Phenylobacterium sp.
GGCCTACGAGGCCCGGCAGTTCGTGGTCTACTTCCCGTTTGATCAGTCCATCCTGACGCCGGAAGCCCAGACCATCGTCACGGAAGCCGCTGAGTACGCCAAGGCTGGCAACGCGACCCGCGTGATCGTGGTCGGCCACACCGACTCCTCCGGCTCGCCGGCCTACAACGTGCGTCTCTCCGAGCGCCGGGCCAAGGCTGTCGCGGACGCTCTGGTGGGTCAGGGCGTCGGCCAGCAGCTGATGCAGGTCGACTGGAAGGGTGAAACCGAACTCGCAGTCGCCACCGGCGACGGCGTGAAGGAGCCCCTGAACCGCCGTTCGACGATCGACATCAACTTCTGATCTCGATCCAGGGCGGAAACGCCTTGAGATATCGGGGCCCGGTCGAAGGATCGGGCCCCTTTTTCGTGCGGGATCGTCTCGGCGCCGGACGACCAGGTCCCGCACAGGTTGGGTTCACAGTCTCGTGAATCGCTCGCCTGACGGGCGCTGAAACTCGAGCATGTTCAAGCGTCAAGCCCCGAGTTAACCTGTTGTTAGTAAAAAACTCCCGGGGAGAACCCGCCCGCCCCGTTGACGAGTCGTTAGGGTCATGGCCCCATGATCTTGCGTAGTCGGGCGGGGCGCCCACTAGATATAGACGTTTACAGGGATGGCGATGGCGGAGGGTTTCCGTTGCGCCGGTGAGGATTGCGGGTGCAGGGCATGATCGGCGGAGAAGCAGTCAGGCGCAGGGTTGAGGCGGTCGCGCAAGGCCAGCCCGAACGTGCGGAGCGTCCCCAGCTTCAGCTGGTGCGGAAGGTCGAGGTGGACCGGTCGCGGGACGCCCTTCTGACCGACTTCGGCAAGACCACCCTGGAGGACCGGTATCTCCTGCCGGGCGAGTCCTACCAGGACATGTTCGCACGTGTGGCGACGGCCTATGCCGACGACGCCGAACACGCCCAGCGCGTCTACGACTATATTTCCCGCCTCTGGTTCATGCCGGCGACTCCTGTCCTGTCCAACGGCGGCGCCGATCGGGGACTGCCCATCTCCTGCTTCCTGAACGCCGTGAATGACTCCCTCGACGGGATCCAGGGGGTATGGAACGAGAATGTCGCCCTCGCCTCCAACGGCGGCGGCATCGGCACCTACTGGGGCGGCGTCCGCTCGATCGGCGAGAAGGTCAAGGGCGCCGGGCAGACCAGCGGCATCATCCCCTTCATCCGGGTGATGGACAGCCTGACTCTCGCCATCAGCCAAGGGTCACTTCGTCGCGGCTCCGCGGCCGTCTACCTGGACATCCACCACCCGGAGATCGAGGAGTTCCTCGAGATCCGCAAGCCGTCCGGCGACTTCAACCGCAAGTCCCTGAATCTCCACCACGGCATCTCCATCACAGACGAGTTCATGGAGGCTGTCCGGGAGGGTGCGCCGTTTGGCCTTCGCTCTCCCAAGACCGGCGAGGTGTTGCGTGAGGTCGACGCCCGCAGCCTCTGGCAGAAGATCCTGGAGATTCGTCTCCAGACCGGCGAGCCCTATCTGATCTTCTCCGACACCGTGAACCGGTCCATGCCGCAGCATCAGCGCGACCTCGGATTGTCGGTCCGGCAGTCGAACCTCTGCTCGGAGATCATGCTCCACACCGGTATGGATCACCTTGGCAAGGAGCGCACCGCGGTCTGCTGCCTGTCTTCGGTGAACGCCGAGACCTTTCTGGAGTGGCGCGACCATCCCACCTTCATCGAGGATGTCATGCGCTTCCTCGACAATGTGCTCGAGGATTTCATCACCCGGGCGCCGTCCAGCATGGCCAACGCCATTTACGCCGCCCGACGGGAGCGCTCCGTGGGCCTGGGCCTTATGGGCTTCCACTCCTTCCTCCAGAGCCAGAACGTGCCGTTCGAGTCGGCCATGGCCAAATCCTGGAACATGCGGCTCTTCAAGCACCTGCGCCGTCAGTGCGACGCCGCCTCAAGGGTGCTGGCCGCCGAGCGCGGGCCCTGCCCGGACGCCGCCGAGCGCGGCGTGATGGAGCGCTTCTCGCACAAGCTGGCCATCGCCCCGACGGCCTCGATCTCCATCATCTGCGGCGGGACCAGCGCCGGCATCGAGCCGATCCCGGCCAACATCTACACCCACAAGACCCTCTCGGGCACCTTCGCGGTCCGCAATCCCTACCTGGAGCGCCTTCTGGAGGCCCGGGGCCAGAACACCCCGCCGGTCTGGGACTCGATCCTCGAGAACGAGGGGTCGGTCCAGCCCCTCGACGTCCTGACCCAGGACGAGAAGGACGTCTTCAAGACCGCCTTCGAGCTGGACCAGCGCTGGGTGATCGAGCTTGCGGCCGACCGCACGCCGGACATCTGCCAGTCCCAGTCGGTGAACATCTTCCTGCCGGGCGATGTCGATAAGTGGGATCTTCACATGCTTCACTGGTCGGCCTGGGAGCAGGGGTGCAAATCCCTCTATTATCTGCGCTCCAAGTCAGTGCAGCGCGCGGCCCATGCGGGCGCCGAAGCGGTGGAGAGCATCGATCTGGTTGACGCCGGCCGCACCGACTACGAGGAATGCCTGGCTTGCCAGTAGGCGGGTCGTCCCCAGGCCATTCACAACATGTTGGCTCCGATCATGAGAGACCCCCTAGATATCGGGGGCAGCCCATGCCTAGATCGGGCCCTGAGTTGAAGAGTTCAACCGCGTTCCCGAGGAGAGCCTGACCGTGCCCGCCAAGTCCGCCCTGCCTGGCCTGCTCACGCCGTCCTACGCCTACAAGCCCTTCCGTTATCCCTGGGCCTATGAGTTCTGGAAGCGCCAGCAGCAGGTCCACTGGATGCCCGAGGAAGTACCCCTCGGCGAGGACCTCAAGGATTGGGCCGCCAAGCTCAACGACCGCGAGCGGAACCTTCTGACCCAGATCTTCCGCTTCTTCACCCAGTCGGACGTCGAGGTGAACGACAACTACATGGAGCGCTATTCACGCGTCTTCCGTCCGACCGAGATCAAGATGATGCTGGCCTCGTTCTCCAACATGGAGACGATCCATATCGCCGCCTACGCCCTGCTGCTCGAGACGATCGGCATGCCGGACTCCGAGTTCACGGCCTTCCTGGAGTTCGAGGAACTTAAGGCCAAGCATGACTACATGCAGAAATTCGGGGTCGACACCGAGGCGGACATCGCGCGAACCTTGGCCATGTTCGGCGCCTTCACCGAGGGGCTCCAGCTGTTCGCCAGCTTCGCCATGCTGATGAACTTCCCGCGGCACAACAAGATGAAGGGCATGGGGCAGATCGTGTCCTGGTCGGTGCGCGACGAGAGCCTGCACTGCGAGGGCATCATCAAGCTCTACCACACTTTCAACCAGGAGACCGGGGCGGTGACGCCGGCGGTCGCCGACGACATCGTCGACTGCTGCAAGACGGTGGTCAGCCTCGAGGACAAGTTCATCGACCTGGCCTTCTCCGCCGGCGAGGTCCAGGGCATGACGCCGGACGACATCAAGGCCTATATCCGATTCATCGCCGACTGGCGCCTGCGTCAGCTGGCCCTGCCCGAGGTCTACGGGGTCAAGGAGAACCCTCTGCCCTGGCTGCAGTCGATGATCTCCGGGGTCGAGCACGCCAACTTCTTCGAGGCCCGGTCAACCGAGTACTCCAAGGCCGCCACCCGCGGTCAGTGGCACGGCGAGTCCGGCGTCTGGACCGAGTTCGACCGCCTCCTGGCCCGCCGCCAGCAGGAGCCGGCGGAGTAGTCCTCCGTCCGGCTCTGGTCAAAACGCAAGGACAGGCTGCTTTCGTCCCCTTCAGAGGGAACCGTGGTCAGGGCCTTCAGGCAGCGCCTAACGCCTTCCAGTCATCTCCATCAGGGCCGCCACCCGGTTCGCGGTGGACGGATGGGTGGAGAACAGGTTGTCCACCCCCTCGCCATGCAGCGGGTTGATGATGAACATATGGCTCGTCGCGGGATTGGCCTCGGCCTCGGGGTTGCGCACCCCCTTGGCGTAGGCCTCGATCTTCCGCAGGGCGCTCGCCAGGGCCTCAGGGTCGCCTGACATCTCCGCACCGGCCCGGTCAGCTTCGTACTCCCGGCTGCGGCTGATGGCCATCTGCACCAGGGCGGCGGCCAGGGGCGCCAGGATCATCACCACTATGCCCAGCAGACCAGGGCCGCGGCGTTCGCTGTCGCCTGACAGGCCGCTGAAGGCGGCCAGGTTCGTCAGGGTGGAGATGGCTCCCGCAAGGGTCGCGGTCACCGTCATGGTCAGGGTGTCGCGGTGCATGACATGGGCCAGTTCATGAGCCATCACGCCGCGGATCTCGCGCCGGTCCAGCATCTGCAGGAGACCGCGTGTCGCGGCGACGGCGGCGTTCTCGGGGTTGCGTCCGGTCGCGAAGGCGTTGGGCTGGTCCTGATCGATGATGTAGATTTTCGGGAGCGGCATCTGCGCCCGCGCCGCCAGTTCCTTCACGTCCGCCACATAGGCCCGCACGCGGGCGTCGGGGTGGGACTCGTCCGCAGGCTGGGCCCGGTACATCTTGAGGACAAGCTTGTCCGAGTTCCAGTAGCTGAAGAGGTTCATCGCCACGGCGAGGCCGAGGGCGATCAGCATGCCGTTCAGGCCGGCCATGCTGTAGCCGATCCCCACGAAGATGGCCGAGAGGGCGGCCAGCAGGGTGAAGGTCTTCAGGGTGTTGCGCATGGGTCTCCACCGGTCACTGCGTGTGTCCGGAATATGGGGAGGGCCTGCCGACCTGGGAAGACCGGCGCGGTGCGCCAGCTGGCCGGGGCCTTCCCGTCCAGCCCCCTCGAAATCCGGAAGCGGGCGAGCTATCAACAGGCATGAGAAAACCAGACGACGCCGCAATCATCTGCGATGCGCTGGAGGCCGGATACGACGCTTCCGTCACCGCCCTCCGGACCGCCCTCCAGGCTTTCCTCTCCGACGGTGTCCCGCCGGACCCGGCCCTGCGCGCCAGCGGCGCCTTCGCCTATCCGTCGCTGAGACTCGAGTGGCCGCCGGGCCAGGACTTCCCCCGTCTCGCCCGGGCCTACGCCCGGCTTGGAGCCCCGGGGGTCTATGAGACGACCGTGACCCGGCCCCGTCACTTCCGCGACTTCCTCCTGGAACAGCTTTCCCTCCTGATGGCGGACTTCGATGTCCGGGTCAGCGTGGGTCGGTCCTCCCAGGAGATCCCCTTCGCCTACGTTCTGGACAGGTCTGTAGACCTCGCCCGCGCTGACGCCGGTTCCGCCGGGATCGCCCGCCATTTTCCGACGACGGAACTCGCTCACATCGGTGATGAGGTCGCCGACGGATCCTGGGTCTCGGCGCCCGACACGCCTCGCCCGCTCGCCCTGTTCGACGGCCTGAGGACCGACTTCTCCCTCGCCCGGCTGACCCACTACACGGGCACGCCTGCGGAGCATGTCCAGTCCTATGTGCTGTTCACCAACTACCACCGCTATGTGGATGAGTTCGTCCGCTGGTCCTGCGAGCGGCTCCGGAGCGACGAAGGCTACACCGCCCTTTCCGCCGCAGGCGGGGTGCTGGTGACGCCGCAGACTCCCGATCCGGAGCAGGCCGTGGCCGATGCCCCCTGGCGGCGGCACCAGATGCCGGCCTACCACCTCATGGCGCCGGGCCGGCGCGGAGTGACCCTGGTGAACATCGGCGTCGGCCCCTCCAATGCCAAGACCATCACCGACCACCTCGCCGTCCTGCGTCCCGAGGCCTGGCTGATGATCGGTCACTGCGGGGGCCTGCGCGGCTCCCAGACCATCGGTGACTACGTCCTG
>JBJTEN010000238.1:0-14068 GCA_046092925.1 Phenylobacterium sp.
GACCTACGACTCCAAGCTCAGCATCAGTGCGAGCGGCGTCCTGAAGGTCGAGGGGTGCATCTCGGTGATCTGCCAGGCCCAGAGCTGGACCGCGGCGGACTAGCTCCCCAGCTCGGCCGAACGGCGTGCGGCGGCGGCGACGGCGGCCTCCAGCAGGGGACCCAGCCCGGCCTCGCCGATCAGGATATCCAGGGCGGCCTCGGTCGTACCCTTGGGAGACGTGACCTGACGCCGGAGCTCGGCGGGGTCCTGGCCGCTGGCGTCCAGCAGGGCTGCAGCGCCGATCATGGTGGCCCGGGCCAGGTCCCGGGCGGCGTCGGCCGGCAGTCCCGATGTGACGCCCGCCGCCTCCAGAGCCTCCACGAAGGCGTAGAAATAGGCCGGCGCCGAACCTGAGACCCCGGTGGCGGCGTGCAGCAGCTCCTCCCGGGGGAGGTCCACGACGGTGGCGACCGGGTCGAAAAGGGCGCGGGCGCGACGGCCCGCCTCAGGATCGGGCGCGAAGAGGCTGGCGACCCCCCGGCCCACCGCCACAGCGGTTGTCGGCATAACCCTGGCGACCGGACGTCCCCCAAAGGCTTCTGAAATGTCGGCGGCGCGGACGCCCGCCGCGACCGAGATGATCACAGCGTCGCGATTGAGGTCTCCCGTGATCGCGCCCGCCGCCTCGCGCCAGATCTGGGGCTTCACCGCAAGGATGACCGTCGCCGCGCGGGCCAGGTCCGCGGGCCCGGGCGACAGGAGGGCGCCCGCCCGTCCGGCGGCGAGGGCGGCCTCGGACGGTGCAGGGTCAAGGATTATGAGGTCGGCGCCGACCGGCCCGCCGAACAGGCTCCAGCCTTCGATCAGGGCGCCTCCCAGGCGCCCGGCGCCTAGCATCAGAACTGGGGTCATCACCGCCTCCGGTCCCGCCCCCTTAGAGACTCCTCCGCCTGGAGGAAACCTTCCCGATGGAGAAACGACGTCAGGCGACGCCGACTGTCTCGAACATGCAGGCGGCCAGGGCCTCCGCCGGCGGCTTGCCGCAGCGGATCAGGAAATCGAAGGCCGGAAAGAAACGCTCAGCCGCTTCCATGGCGACGTCGATCATCCCTGCGGTCTGGCCGAGGCCGGGATACTCTCCCGGCAGCAGCGGCGTGCCGAACCGGAAGAGGATTTCCCCATCCTCCCGCATCTCGAAGAGTCCCAGAGACGCCCGGGCGTTGACCCCCGCGAGAAGCTCGAAGACCTGCCCCCGCAAGGCGGCGGGCGCGCACATGTCGAGGGACAGGCTGACCTGGAGACAATCCACATCGGGACGCCAGGTGAAGCAGAGACCAAAGTCCCTCCAGCCGCCGGAGAGGGTGAATGCGACATCACCCTTCTCGGTGCGGTCGAATTTCAGGTTCTCGGCCTCCAGGACATGCTCCACCACATCCAGCGGGTCCTGGCTGAACAGGGCCTCGTCCTCGGACAGGAGCGGATCCATGGGTGCGGCGACCTCCTCAACGAACTCGAATCGTCGATGCGCTGAGGCAGGCTAATCCGGATCAGGAGATTCCCTACAGCGGGATTCACCTTCTATCGGGCCAGAACGGCCCAGGACCTGTGGATCATTTCGCCCGGGGCTTGCGGGGCGCCCTGGCCGGAGCCGCCGAACGAAGGGCCGCGACCTCCTCTCGGAGGGCGGCGATCTCCGCCTTCAGGGCGTCCAGCTCGTCTCGCCGCACGAGGTCCAGTTCGGCGACCCAGCGGTCGGCCTGGGACCGGAAGGCGGCGCGGGCCTCCTCGCCAGCGCTCTGGGCCAGTCCCATCGCGGCGTTTGTGAGCCGCGCCATTTCGTCGAGGAAGGGGTTTTGCGTCTGCATGGCTGGGAATATGGGGCCAACAGGGGTGAAAGCGAAGACCTTCTCGGCTAGACCTTGCGTCCGTAGCGACACGGAGGCGCCCCTTGGCCCTGCCCTTCCCGGAGATCGACCCCGTTCTGATTCAGATCGGACCCGTGGCCATCCGTTGGTACGCCCTCGCCTATATCGCCGGCATCCTTCTGGCCTGGCGTTATGCTGCGGCCCTGATCCGTCAGCAGGCCCTGTGGGGGGGACGCGGACCTCCTGTGGACAAGTCAGGCCTGGAAGACCTCGTCCTGTGGATCACCCTGGGGATCATTGTTGGAGGACGGCTGGGTCACGTCCTGTTCTACACGCCCTCCCTCATTGTGACCGACCCGATCGAGATCCTGAGGGTCTGGAATGGAGGGATGAGCTTCCATGGCGGCTGCCTCGGCGTCCTGGTCGCCGTGGCGGTGTTTGTCCGTCGCAGGGGGCTCGACATCTTCTCGCTGGGCGACATGGTCTGCGCCGTGGTCCCCATCGGTCTCTTCCTTGGCCGGATCGCCAACTTCATCAATGGGGAGCTCTGGGGCCGCCCGACCGACCTGCCCTGGGGCATGGTCTTCCCCGGAGCGGGCGCAGAGCCCCGGCACCCGAGCCAGATCTATGAGGCGCTGCTGGAGGGTCTTGTCCTCTTCGTCCTTCTCTGGTGGGCGACCCACAGGGCGGGGCTGCTGTCCCGGCCCGGCGTCACCGCCGGTCTCTTCTTCGTCGGATACGGGGTCTTCCGGAGCCTTGTGGAGACGGTGCGCGAGCCGGACTTCTACATGCCCGAGCTCCCCTTCGGGATGACCATGGGCATGATCCTCAGCCTGCCAATGGTGATCTTCGGCGCCTGGCTCATCCGGCGGGGACTGTCCCAAAGCCCCGCCGCCGGCGCCCGGTGAGACTGGCGGACCGGATCGCCGAGCGAATCCGCTCCGGCGGTCCGATCAGCGTGGCCGAGTACATGCACCTCTGCCTTCATGACCCGGCGGATGGATACTACGCCGTCCGGCCTGCGCTTGGCGACCGGGCCGGGGGCGGCGACTTCCTCACGGCCCCGCTCGTCAGCCAGATGTTCGGCGAACTGATCGGCCTGTGGATGATCGACCTCTGGCGCCAGATGGATCGGCCCAGTCCGTTCCGGCTTGTCGAGCTGGGCCCCGGAGATGGCGCGCTGATGTCCGACATCCTCAGGGCCGCCCGTCTCGAACCCGGCTTCCTTGAAGCCTCTGACCTGTGGCTGGTGGAGCCCTCACAGCCGCTGCGCGCTCGCCAGCGGCTCAAACTCGGGACCGTCGCCGGACACGTCGACCGCCTGGACGAGATTCCCGCCGGGGCGCCCCTCCTGCTGGTCGCCAACGAGGTTCTGGACTGTCTGCCCATCCGCCAGTGGGAGTGGCGCGGCGGAGGCTGGAAGGAGCGCAGGGTCGGACTTGCGGGAGACCGGCTGGTCTTCGGCCTCGCGCCAGCGCCCGGCGTCTCCTTCGATCCGGCCTGGGAAGGCGCCGTACGCGAACACTCCCCGGCGCAGGGGGCTCTGGGCGCTGACATTGCGGCGCGGATCGCCGCAGACGGAGGGGCGGCCCTTCTGGTCGACTATGGCCGGGCGGAACCCGGCCTGGGCGACACCCTGCAGGCTATCAGCGGGCACGCCCGCGAAGATCCTTTGTCTCGTCCGGGACAGGCGGACCTCACCGCCCACGCCGACTTTCCCTCGGTCCTGGCGGCCGCCCGCAGGGAGGGGATCGAGACCTCCGGGCCGATTGCCCAGGGACGGTTCCTGTCGGCTCTGGGGCTGGAGGCGCGGGCCGCTGCGCTCAGCCGAGTGCGTCCGAACGACTCCGGGCGGCTGCGCCGTCAGGTCGAGCGCTTGACCGCCCCGGACCAGATGGGAGAGCTCTTCCTGGCCGCCGCCCTGCACTCTCCCGGCCTGCAGCCACCAGGTTTCGGAGGTCATGAATGACCGGAGGTTCCATCGAGGTCCTGACATCGCCCCGGCTTGAAGTCGCGGGGGTCCGACACGGCTTCTTCACCCGTAGGGGCGGGGTCTCCAGGGGTGTCTATGCCGGCCTGAACGTCGGCGCCGGCTCCGGTGACGATCCGGCCGACGTCGCGGAAAACCAGGCCCGGGCGACGGCGGCCCTCGGACTTCCCCCCGGCAGCCTGTCGATCGCCTATCAGGTGCACTCGGCGACCGTTCACACCACAGATCGACCTTTTGGCCCCGAGCGGCCGCAGGGAGACGGCGTGGCCACAGCCGCGCCCGGCGTCCTTTGCGGGGCCCTGGCGGCGGATTGCGCTCCGCTGTTGATGGCCGATCCCGAGGCGCGGGTGGTCTGCGCCGTCCACGCCGGATGGCGCGGCGCCCTCTCGGGGGTGATCGAGGCCGGTGTCGCCGCGATGATCGGGCTCGGCGCCCGCCCGGAGCGAATCGTCGCGGTGGTCGGCCCCTGCATCGGACCGGCGTCCTACGAGGTCGGACCCGAGTTCAGGGACCAGGTGACAGGCGAAAGCCCGAAGGATGAGGTCTTCTTCCAGCCTGGCGGAGGAGACAGGTTGTTCTTCGACCTGCCCGGGTACGCCCTTTCCCGGCTTGCGAGGGCGGGCGTGGTGAAGTCGGAGTGGATCGGCGAGGACACCTATGCGGACGCCGACCGGTACTACTCCAATCGACGGGCCCTCCATCGCAACGAACCGGACTTCGGACGACTTCTTTCCGCGATCGCCCTGGTCTGAACCTGAATTCCCCGAGGCGGCCCTTGCCCCCTCCCCCAGCCCTGCCTACAAGCGCCGGGGGCGAGACGAGGCGGAGGGTCGCAATGAAGCTGCTGGCGGGCAACTCCAACAGGACCCTGGCCGAGGCGGTCGCCTCGCACCTGGACCTGCCCCTGACCCGGGCGCAGGTCAAACGGTTCTCCGATAACGAGATCTTTGTCGCCATCGACGAGAACGTCCGGGGCGAGGACGTCGTCGTCATCCAGTCGACCAGCTATCCGGCGAACGACAACATGATGGAGCTGCTGATCTGCATCGACGCCCTGAAGCGGGCGTCGGCGCGGCGGATCACAGCCGTCATGCCTTACTTCGGGTATGCCCGTCAGGACAGGAAGACGGGAGGCCGGACGCCGATCTCGGCCAAGCTGGTGGCCAACCTGATCACCCGCGCAGGGGCCGACAGGGTGCTGACGATGGACCTGCACTCCGGCCAGATCCAGGGGTTCTTCGACATCCCGACGGACAACCTCGTCTCCGCCCCTCTGATGGCGAGCGACATCAAGGCGAACTACTCAAGAACGGACGAGCTGCTCATCGTGTCTCCGGACGTGGGCGGCGTCGTCCGGGCCCTGGCCGTGGCGAGCCGGCTCAACGCCGAGCTGGCGATCGTCGACAAGCGTCGGTCCGGGCCCGGCAAGAGCGAGGTGGCCAACATCATCGGCGACGTGGAAGGCCGCCGGCTGATCCTGTTCGACGATATCGTCGACTCGGCGGGAACGCTCTGCAACGCCGCCCAGTCCTTGATCGACGCCGGTGCGGTGGAGGTCTCCGCCTATGTCACCCATGGAGTGCTGTCCGGCGCCGCCTACCAGAGGGTCGAGACCTCGGTCCTCAAGGAACTGGTCATCACGGACTCGATAGAGGCGACGCCAGAAGTGGCGCAGGCGTCCAAGATCCGCATGGTGACCTGCGCCAGCCTCATAGGAGAGGCCGTCCGGCGGATCGCCAACGAGGAATCGGTCTCCAAGCTCTTTGACTGACGCGCCGGGTTTGCTCGACATTCCGAAGCAGGCGATAATCCGGCCGATTAGTGGTCACGCCTCGGAAGGCCCCGGCAAGCCCATGCGCATGTTCCGCCCGAAATCCTTTCACCTGACACTGGCCGCCCTCGCCCTGGCGACGCCCCTGCTGTCCGCCTGTGGCCCCGAACGCCCGGCGCCGACCATTGCGCCGAGCAAGCCGCCCGAGGTTACGGTGGGGCCCCGGATCGTTGATCAGGCGGGGGCCTACCGGAACTTCATCGACCGCGTTTCGGCCATCTCGCCGTCCTTCGCAGACGGGGGCATGGTCGCGAAGGCCGTTGAGGCCGGCAGCGCCATCGAGCCGGGCCAGATCATGCAGGGCGCCATCGCCTATGGCGCGATCGTCGCCCTCGAGGACGCCGCCTTTGTCGAGGGAGTCCGGGCGCAGGCCATCGGCGAGGTCCAGCGACAGCAGCTGGCCGACAGCCTGGCCGCCAACCCCTACAATGTTCTAGCCATCCGGGGATCCGGAGAGGCGGCCAGCCGGGTCGCGCTGGTCCTGGCCGAGGATGGTCAACGTCTCTACGACGCCGGCAAGGCGGTGAAGCAGTCCGCCTATGACGTCCAGAGACAGGCCTGGTCAAAGGCCGAGGTCGCGAACCGCACTGGCCGTCTGGCCACCGCCAAGTCCCTTTCCGCCATGCAGTTCGACAGCGACCTCGGCGAGACCGACCTGAGGGCCCACGCCGCAGGGCGACGGCCGGCCGGCGGTCCCGTTGAAGCGCCATACAGCCAGAGCGTCGTGCGGGCGGTGGCGGTGGCCGCCATGGCGGTTCTCGGACACGCCAGCGGCATGCGCAACGAAACCGTCGGGGCGGTGATGCAGGACCCGAACATCGGCGGGTGCGCCCGGATGACGAAGCTGAATCTCAACCAGTGCCTTGCCGTCTCCAAGCCCTACTACGAGGACATCTTCTGCCTCGGGCAGCACATCATGATGGACAGCGGCCGATGCGTGATCCGGGCGGCGGGACAGAAGGAGCCCTATGAGCCCCGGTTTGTCCCGACGGTCAGGCCCCAGACGCCCGCCAAGCCCCCCGTCCGGCGCCCCGCCGCCAAGAAGAAGTAGAACACGGACGCATCGGCGGCTCCGCCGTTGCAACGGGCGGGCGTTTTGTGTATCTAGCCGCACCCTTAGACCCCTTGCGGGTCACCCGTCGCCGCGCGGCGTCCGCGCGGCGGTTTCGTTTCGAGGCAAGGCCCTGGCCGATATCATTCTGAACGTCGAAGTCCGCGAGCGCACCGGCACGGGCGGCGCCCGCGCCACCCGTCGGGAGGGCAAGGTGCCCGGCGTTCTCTACGGCGGCGACAAGGATCCCGTGGCCATTGCCGTCAGGGCCAATGAATTCCGCAAGGCGCTCTTCACGGGCAAGCTCCTGGGACACCTGGTGACCCTCAAGTACGGTGAAGAGACCCAGCCGGTCATCGCCAAGGCCGTGGACATGCACCCGGTCACAGACGAGCCGTGGCACTTTGATCTCTACCGCGTGGATGAACACCAGCAGATCCGCATTGCGGTGCCAGTCCATTTCCGCAACGCCGAAGCCTCTCCTGGGCTGAAGCGCGGCGGCACGCTCAATGTCG
The DNA here is from genome assembly GCA_046092925.1 of Phenylobacterium sp. GTDB lineage: Bacteria > Pseudomonadota > Alphaproteobacteria > Caulobacterales > Caulobacteraceae > Phenylobacterium. The sequence continues at coordinate 7,235 of JBJTEN010000238.1, forward strand.
TCCTGCACGAGATCGAGCTGAACTGCCCGGCTGATCACATCCCCGAAGAAATCCTCCACGACCTCACCGGCCTCGATATCGGCGAGACCATCCGCATCAGCTCGCTGAAGCTGCCTGCAGGGGCCACCCCGGCGGCGGCGGGCGATGTCGTCGTGGCCACCGTGGCGGGCTCGGCCGCTGCGGCCTCCGCCGCCAATGCGGAAGGCGCCGAGGCCTAAGGGCCCGGCCGACGGCCCGCCATGCTGATCCTGGCGGGTCAGGGCAATCCCGGTCCGGCCTATGCCGGCAACCGCCACAACATCGGCTTCCGGGCCGTGGACGCCATCGCCTCCCGCTGGGCGTTCGGTCCCGAGCGGAGTCGCTTCCAGGGTCTGGCCCGCGAGGGGACCATCGACACCTCCGCAGGGCCGGTGAAGGCCCTGATCCTCAAGCCCCAGACCTTCTACAACGAAAGCGGCCGATCGGTCGCCGCCGCCCTGAAGTTCTACAAGCTCTCGCCAGCCGACCTCGTCCTCTTCTATGACGAGATCGACCTCGCCGCGGGGCGGTTCCGCATGAAGACGGGCGGAGGCGCCGCCGGCAATAACGGCGTACGCTCGGTCACAGCGCACATCGGCCCGGACTTTCGTCGTGCGCGTCTTGGCATAGGCCACCCCGGGCACAAGGACCGGGTGCACGGCTACGTCCTCTCGGACTTCCACAAGACCGAGGCAGGATGGGTGGCGGCCCTTCTGGACGCCCTGGCGGACGCCGCCCCCCTGCTCGCCCAGGGCGAGGACGAACGGTTTCAGGCTGAGGTCATGCGCCTTGCCCCCGCCGAGAAGCTGGATCCCCGCAAGCCCGGCGATCCGGCGTGACCTGTATTCAGGCGCGTGCTAGTCGCCGCGCCTCTGGTTCCGAGGAGTGTCCCGAGTCATGGCCCTGAAAGTCGCCATCGTCGGCCTGCCCAATGTCGGCAAGTCGACCCTGTTCAACGCCCTGACCCAGACGGCGGCCGCGCAGGCGGCGAACTACCCGTTCTGCACCATCGAGCCGAACGTGGGCGACGTCGCAGTGCCGGAACCCCGGCTCGAGGCCCTGGCGGATATCGCCGGGTCGAAGGAGATCATCCCCGCCCGAATGAATTTCGTCGATGTGGCCGGCCTGGTCCGTGGCGCCGCGCAGGGCGAGGGACTGGGCAACCAGTTCCTGGCCAATATCCGCGACTGTGACGCCGTGGCCTTTGTCTCGCGCTGCTTCGTCAACGAGGACATTACCCACGTCGAGGGCCGAATCGACCCGATCTCCGACCTAGACATCATCGAGACCGAGCTGATGCTGGCCGACCTGGAGAGCCTCGAAAAGCGGGTGGTGAACCTGGAGAAGCGCGCCAAGGTGGGTGACAAGGAGGTGTCCGCCACCCTGGCCCTGATGAACCTGGCCCTTGCCGAGTTGCGCGAGGGCCGGCCCGCCCGGGCGGCCAGGGTTCCCGCCGGCGAGGAGAAGGGCTGGCGGATGCTCCAGCTCCTGACGGCGAAACCAGCGCTCTATGTCTGCAATGTCGACGAGGGATCCGCCGCTGAGGGTAACGCCTTCTCCGCAAAGGTCGCCGAGCGGGCCGCCCGGGACAACGCCAAGTGCGTCGTGATCTCCGCCCAGATCGAGAGCGAGATCGCCTTGCTCGACCGTGAGGAGCGGGCCGAGTTCCTCGAGACCCTGGGCCTGCACGAACCCGGACTGAACCGGCTGATCCGCGAGGCCTACGCCCTGCTTGGCCTGCAGACCTACTTCACGGCCGGTCCGAAGGAGGCGCGGGCCTGGACCATTCCGGTGGGGGCGACCGCTCCTCAGGCCGCGGGCGTCATCCACACGGACTTCGAGAAGGGCTTCATCCGCGCCGAGACCATCGCGTTTGACGACTACGTCAAGCATAGGGGCGAGGCCGGAGCCCGCGAGGCCGGGCGCTTCAGGTCCGAGGGAAAGGACTACGTCGTCCACGACGGCGACGTCATGAACTTCAGGTTCAACGTCTGAGCCCAAGGGAAAGGGCCGGCCGCCTTATGGCGACCGGCCCCCGAAACACCCGCCTCTCAGCGATCTAGTGCGCGACGTTGCGCCAGATCCGCCGATAACTGACGTACAGAAGGCCGGAGAGGATCAGCAGATAGACCATGGCGCCGACCCCGAAGGCCTTGCGCTCTTCCATCTTCGGCTCCGAAACCCAGGCCATGAAGGCGGACACGTCCTTGGCCTGCTGTTCGATGGTGGACTTGGTCCCGTCGTCGAAGGACACCTTGTCAGCGGCGAGCTGGGGCGGCATGGCGATGAAGCCGCCCTTGGGCGCCTTCCCCTGGCCCTTCCAGAAGGCGGAGACGTCGCCCAACATGTAGGGATTGTAGTACTGGCCGCTGGGCACCTCGAGGCCCGCCGGCGGGTCCACATAGCCCGACATCAGCGAGTAGACATAGTCCGGGCCGTTCTTGCGGGCCTTGGAAAGGGTCGAGAAATCCGGCGGCAGAGCTCCGCCGTTTCCGGCGCGGGCGGCCGCTTCGTTTGGATAAGGGTCGGGGAACCGGTCCGCCGGAGTGGCGGGCCGCTTCACCACGTCCCCGGTCTCGGGGTCGATGTCCGAGACCTCGAACTCCCTCGCGATGGTCTTCACGTAGGGGTTGTCGTTCGGGTTCGGATACTTCGGATCATAGAAGGGTCCGCCATTCTGTCCGAGGTTCCGGAACGACATGAGGTTCATGGAGTGACAGGCGGCGCAAACCTCGCGGTAGACCTTGAAGCCCCGCTGCAGCTGGGCGCGATCAAAGGTTCCGAAGGGTCCGGAGAAACTCCAGTCGACGGTGCGGGGCTCTTTCTGGGAGCCGGCGGCCAGAGCCGGTCCGCCCACAAGGGCGAGACCGAGCATGGCGACGGCGAGACCTTTGCGAAGCATCAGGCTCAACCCCTCTTCTCGGGCGAGGCCACGGCGCCGGCTGGAGCGGCGGCGGACGGCGACAATACGGGCTCGCTGATCGACTCTGGCTGGGGCAGGGGCTTCTCGGAGAGCCCCATAACCGGCAGGACGATCAGGAAGTACGCGAAGTAGTAGGCCGTAGCGACACGCGACAGCCAGACCATCGAGTTGAGATCGGCGTCGATCAGCTGGAAGGTCTTCAGGCCGGGGATGACCGGCTCGTCCGGGAGCCGGGCGCCGCAGAGGCCGAGCACGAAGCAGGCGAACACGAAGATGAAGAAATACATCCGGGTGGTCGGCCGATAGCGCAGGGACCTCACTCGTGAGGTGTCCAGCCAGGGCAGGATGAACAGAACGGCGATCGCGCCGAACATCATCAGAACGCCCATCAGCTTGTCCGGCACCGCCCTCAGGATCGCGTAGAAGGGCAGGAAGTACCATTCAGGCACGATGTGGGCCGGAGTCACCAGCGGGTTGGCCGGGATATAGTTGTCCGGATGACCCAGGGCGTTCGGGTTGAAGAACACGAAGGCGGCGAACATGATCATGAACACCGCGATCGCGAAGCCGTCCTTCACCGTGTAGTATGGATGGAAGGGCACCGTATCGGCCTTCGACTGCACCTGCACGCCCGCCGGGTTGTTGTTCCCGGTCACATGCAGCGCCCAGACGTGAAGGACCACCACGCCGGCGATCATGAACGGCAGCAGGTAGTGCAGCGAGAAGAAGCGATTCAGGGTCGCGTTATCGACCGCAAAGCCGCCCCACAGCCAGGTGGTGATGGACTCCCCGATGATGGGCAGGGCCCCGAACAGGTTGGTGATCACCACGGCGCCGTGGAAGCTCATCTGACCCCAGGGGAGGACATACCCCATGAAGGCCGTCGCCATCATCAGGAGGTAGATCACGCAGCCCAGGATCCAGAGCAGTTCCCTGGGCGCCTTGTAGGAGCCGTAATAGAGGCCGCGGAACATGTGCGCATAGACCGCGATGAAGAACATCGAGGCCCCGTTGGAGTGCATGTACCGGATCAGCCAGCCGTAGTTCACGTCGCGCATGATGCGCTCGATGGAGGCGAAGGCGTGATCCACATGCGGCACGTAGTGCATGGCCAGCACGATCCCGGTGGCCAGCTGGATGCCGAGGCAGACCGCCAGGATGCCGCCGAAGGTGTACCAGTAGTTCAGGTTCTTCGGGGTCGGGAAGTCGATGAAGCTGTCATAGGCGAGGCGGGCGATCGGCATGCGCGCATCAAGCCAGCGCTCAAAGCCCGTCCTCGGCGTGTAGTTTGAATGTCCGCTCATGTCCGTCAGCCCACCCTGACCACGGTGTCCGAAAGGAAGGTGTATTCAGGAACCGCGAGGTTCGTCGGCGCCGGGCCCTTCCGGATTCGCCCGGACGTGTCGTAGTGCGACCCGTGGCAGGGGCAGAACCAGCCCGCATAGTCACCACCGCCAAACGTCGGCACGCAACCGAGATGGGTGCAGGTGCCGATCAGGACAAGCCACTCGGCCTTGCCGGGCTTGTGACGATCGCCGTCAGCCTGGGGATCCCGCATGTCGGCCTGGTCGTCCTTGATGGCGGAGGCGATCTCCGCGCCCGTCCTGTGCCGGATGAAGAGAGGCTTTCCGCGCCATTTGATGGTCACCTGCTGGCCAAGCTCGACCTTCGTCAGATCGAACTCCACCGACGCCAGGGCCAGCGTATCGCCCGCCGGGTTCATCTGGTCGACGAGCGGCCAGGCCACGGTCACCGCAGCGCCCACCGCCGCGGCGCCCGCAGCGATATGAATGAAGTCGCGACGGCTGGGGTCGTCCCCACCCGCGCCATGTTCGGGGTTCGCGCCCGCCACGCTGTCGGCCACCTTGAAGCCACCCTTCGCTTGTGGACTGCGCCGCATGAGCGCCGTCCGACCTCGACCCCGCCAGATGATCTGGTAAGGGTCCCGCGGACTGAACGCGCGCACCCCAGCGAGTCGGCCGGTCGCCTGTCCGCCGGTTCCGGCGGGACGACCATCGATTCGCTGCAGGACGTGCGCAGCCCGTGGCTGGATCGCTTAGAATGCTGCTCGCGCTTTTTCAACCGGACATTCCGCAAAACCTTGGCGCCGCCATCCGTCTGGGGGCCTGCCTAGGTACGCCGGTTCATGTGATTGAGCCTTGCGGGTTTCCGCTTTCGGACAAGGCGATCCGCCGCGCGGCCCTTGATTACGGGGATCCGGGGGAGGTTGTCCGGCACACCGGCTGGGAGGCCTTCCGCGCCGCAGCCCCCGGGCGCGTCGTCCTTTTCACGACCCGAGGCGCTGTCCCGCTGCACGATTTCGCCTTCCGGCCGGACGATATCCTTCTTTTCGGGCAGGAAAGCGCGGGCGTCCCGGATTTCGTCCACGACGCCGCGGACGCCAGGGTCATCATTCCCTTGAGCCGAGGGCGCCGATCCTTCAACGTGACCGTCTCGGCGGCGATCGGCCTGTCCGAGGCCCTTCGTCAGACCGGGCGCTTCCCTGAATTCCATCCGCAAGATTTTCCCAGCCATGATTGACCCCGCCGTCCTGGAGTCCCGAAATACCCGCGCGCGCGCCTGGTTCGACGAATTGCGCGACCGCATCGTCGCCGCCTTCGAGCAGCTCGAGATCGACGCTCCGGCCGACCTCTTCCCCGGCGAGCCGGCGAAGTTCGAGCTGAAACCCTGGGTGCGCGAGGCCGGCGGCGGCGGCGTCATGGGCTTCCTGCGCGGCGGCAGGTTCATCGAAAAGATGGGCTGTCACATCTCCCTCGTGCACGGGAAATTCACGCCCGAGATGGCGGCCAACATGCCCGGCGCCGACAAGGACCCCAGCTTCACCGCCACAGGGATCAGCCTGATCGCCCACATGCGCAGCCCCAAGGTGCCGGCGGTGCACATGAACACCCGCTTCCTGGCCACCCAGACGGGCTGGTTCGGCGGCGGGGCCGACCTGACCCCCACCCTGGACGAACAGCGCAACCAGGACGCCCCGGACGCCATCACCTTCCACGCCGCCCTCAAGGCCGCCTGCGACAAGCACGACCCGGCCTGGTATCCCGACTTCAAGCAGCGCTGCGACGAGTACTTCTACCTTCCGCACCGCAAGGAGCCCCGGGGGATCGGCGGAATCTTCTACGATCACCACAATTCCGGCGACTGGGAGCGCGACTTCGCCTTCACCCGCGATGTGGGCGAGGCCTTCCTCGACGTCTATCCGAAGATCGCCCGTGGCCGGATGCACGAGCCCTGGACCGAGGCTGACCGGCGCGAGCAGCTGATCCGCCGGGGCCGCTATGTGGAGTTCAACCTGCTCTACGACCGCGGGACCATGTTCGGCCTGAAGACGGGCGGGAACATCGAAAGCATCCTGTCCTCCATGCCGCCTGAGGTGATCTGGCCCTGATCAGCCGCCGCCGATCTCGATGAACCGCCTGAGCCGGCGACCGACCTCGAGCCGGTCATCTCCCGCCCCGTAGCTGGCGATACCTGCATCAGCCTCGGCGTCGGTATAGCGGGTCCCGCGACGCGCCTCGATCAGGGCGCAGGCGTAGTCGGGCTCGAACTCCGGATGGAGCTGGATCGAGATCGCCCGGCGGCCGGGGTAGTGGAGAGCGCCGAAGGGCGTGAAGTCGCTTGCTGCAACAACCCGGGCGTCGGCGGGAGCCTCGACCACCTGATCCTGATGCGAGGCGGGGACGGCCAGGGAGGGAAGCCCGGAGAGCCAGCCCCCGCCTGTCGTCTCATACCGGTGCAGCCCGACGCCCCACCCCTTGGGCGACTTGATCACCTTCCCGCCAAAGGCTTCCGCCATGACCTGATGGCCGAAGCAGACCCCGATAAGTGCGGTGCGCCCGGAGGCGGCGACCAGGAAATCCTTGAGCGGGGCG
>JBJTEN010000239.1:0-17181 GCA_046092925.1 Phenylobacterium sp.
GGATATCCTCCGCGAGCAGGCGCCCGAGAGCCTCGGTAAGGGGAAGGTCTACGGGACCCAGCCGCCGGATGGGGGCCAGCATGGCGGCCCGGGCCGCCTCGACGCTCATCAACTTCATTCGCGACCCCAGTCTCCGGAGCGACCGCCCGACTTCAAAAGGAGCCGGATATCCTCGATCACCAGGCCGCGGTCGGCGGCCTTGAGCATGTCATAGAGGGTCAGGCAGGCGACGCTCACCGCCGTCAGCGCCTCCATCTCCACCCCGGTCCGACCGCTTGTGCGGACCCGCGCCAACACCCTGAGCCGGTCTCCAGCCACCTCGACCGCCACCTCGGCCTTTGAGATATCCAGCGGGTGACAAAGGGGGATCAGGTCCGAAGTCCGCTTCGCCCCCATGACGCCGGCGATCTCCGCCACCGCCCCCACGTCGCCCTTGCGACCCTGCCCCGAGACCGCGAGCTTCAGGGTCTCGGGAGCCATGCGGACAAAGCCTTCGGCAACCGCCTCGCGGTCCGTCACAGGCTTGTCCGAGACGTCCACCATGCGGGCGCGGCCCTGCGCGTCGATATGGGTGAGCCCCTTCACGTCTCCAGAAGCCTCGGCATGAGCTCGACCATGTTGCAGGGGCCGTGACGGCTGTCCAGCTGGGCTTTGATCACCTTGTCCCAGCCATCCCTGACCGCCCCGTTCGACCCGGGAAGACAGAAGACGAAGACGCCGTTAACGATCCCCGCCGTAGCCCTCGACTGCAAGGTGGACAGGCCCACCGACTGGTAGCTGACGAGGTGGAAGACCACCGAGAAACCATCGATCCGTTTGTCGAACAGCGGCTCGACCGCCTCCGGCGTGACGTCTCGCCCTGTGATCCCGGTGCCGCCGGTGGTGATCACGGCGTCGACGCCCCCGGAGTCCACCCAGGCGAGGATCCGGGCCCGGATCTCGTCCACGTCGTCGCGGACAATGGCGCGATCCGCCAGGACATGGCCGGCGCCGGTCACGCGGTCGGCCAGGACCTGGCCGGACGTGTCGCTTTCCTCGTCACGGGTATCCGAGACCGTCAGGACGGCGATCCGGACGGGAACGAAGGGACGGGCGGTATCGATCCGACCCCCGGGGGCCAGAGTCATCGGGGTATCAGCGGTCATGGTCTCTCCCATCGCGCCAGGTCGTCACGGTCACGGTCCGTCGGCTCGATCCATCGCGCACCGTCGGGCCCTGACTCCTTCTTCCAGAAGGGCGCCCGGGACTTCAAGTAGTCCATCAGGAAGTCGCAGGCCTCGAAGGCGGACCGGCGGTGCGCCGCCGCCGCCGCCACAAAGACGATCGCCTCGCCCGGGGGGATGGATCCGACCCTGTGGATCACCCGCAAGTCCTGAAGGCTAAACCGGTCCCGCGCGGTCGACGCATGACGGGCGATCTCCTTCTCCGTGAAGCCGGGATAGGCCTCAAGCTCGAGCCGGGTGGTGCGACCGGACTCAGCCCGCGCGAGGCCGGTGAAGCTGGCGACTGCTCCAGTCTCCCGCCGTCCTCGGCAGAACTCCGCGAGGGCCTCACCCGGGTCGAAGGGGGCGCTGACCAGCCGGATCACGGATCAGCCCCCGCTCATCGGCGGCAGAAAGGCGACTTCCGACTCCGGACGAAGCGCCACGTCCTGGTTGACCAGTTCCTGGTCCACCGCGGTCCTCACCGCCGGCGCCTGCAGGGCCTCGAAGAGGGCCGGATCCTCGCCGGCGATCCAGCCGCGCAGCTCCGCCAAGGTCGCTGCGGGAATCTCGCGTTCCCGCCAGCCCGCGAGATCGGCCAATCGTCCGAACAGGAGGACCCGGGCCAAGTCAGCCCCCGGTGGTAGACATGTGCCGCTGGACGGCGGGAGGGGCGTCGCGGTCGATCCGGAAATCGTGCCCCTTGGGTTTGACGCCGATGGCGGCGCGGATGGCGTCGTGCAGTTCGGCCTCGCTTGCCCCCCGCCGGAGGACGGCGCGGAGATCGCTGGCGTCCTCCCGGCCCAGACAGGTGTGCAGGGTTCCGGTACAGGTCAGGCGGACCCGATTGCAAAGCTCGCAGAAGTTATGGCTGAGGGGGGTGATGAAGCCCAGCCGGCCACCGGTCTCGGCGACCCGGACATAGCGGGCAGGACCTCCGGTGGTCAGGTCAATTTCCTGCAGGGTCCAGAAGCTCTCCAGCTGTTCGCGGACCGATTTGAGCGACAGGAACTGGTCGGTCCGGTCGACGTCGACCTCACCCATGGGCATGGCTTCGATAAGCGTCGCGTCGAACCCCTGGCCGTGCGCCCAGGCGATCAGGTCCGGAAGCTCGGCGGCGTTATCGTCAAGCAGGGCCACGGCGTTGATCTTGACCGACAGGCCGGCGCCCTTGGCGGCTTCAAGCCCTGCAAGCACCCGCGCCAGGTCGCCGCCGCGGGTCAGGCGTCGGAAACGGGCCGGATCAAGGGTGTCGAGAGAGACATTGACGCGCCGGACGCCCGCCGCCGCCAGTTCGGCCGCGAACTCGGAGAGCCGCGTCCCATTGGTGGTCAGCGTCAGTTCGTCCAGGCCGTCCGGGCCAATGCGACGCGAAAGGGCCTTGAAAAGGTCCATGACGCCCTTGCGGACCAGCGGTTCACCGCCGGTAATGCGGACCTTTCGCACGCCGAGGTCGATGAAGGCGCCGGTGACGCGCTCAAGCTCCTCAAGGGTCAGCACCTGCGCCTTTGGCAGAAAGGTCATATGCTCGGACATGCAATAGACGCAGCGGAGGTCGCAGCGGTCCGTAACCGAAACCCGCAGATAGGTGACGGCTCGGCCGAACCCGTCCACGAGAAGCGGACGGGTGCGAACAGCGGGCGCGGTGTCGAGCGGCGTCATGCCCGAGCAACATAGGCGGGGTTTGCAGAACATGACAGGGGAGGACGTCGCTGGAGGATCTGGATACGCCGCCATCATCCTGGCTGCGGGGGCCGGACGGCGCTTTGGCGGCGGCAAGCTGCTCGCCACATGGCGCGGGGCGCCCCTTGTTTCGGGCGCATTGAAGACCGCGCTGGCGACGCCGTCGGATCAGGTGGTGGTCGTCACCGGAACCGACGCCGCAGCCGTGGAGGAAGCCTGCAGGGCGGCGGCCGGACCCGATGCGGAGATTAGCCGCCTGCGATTCCGCCACGCCGCCGACCATGAAGAGGGTATGGGCGCTTCCCTGCGCGCCGGGGCGGCGAGCCTTGCCCCGGGTTTCAAGGGCGTCTTTGTCTTCCTGGGCGACATGCCGGAGATTCCGCCGGACATCATTGCGCCGCTGATCGCCGCCGTCGAGGCGGGGGCGCCGGCGGCGGCCCCAGAGTACAAGGGACGTAGGGGCCACCCCGTTCTCTTCTCGACAGAAGCTGCGGCCGGTCTCGCGGGGGCGAGGGGTGACGCAGGCGCCAGGGACATCCTGAAGCAACTGGGGGACCAGGTGGCCCGGATACCCTCGCCAAGCCCCGGGGTCCTGTTCGATGTCGACAGGCCCGGGGATCTCGACCGACCTTTCGGGGACTGACCCGGGAAGGCCGGTCCAGGCGCTCTACTGTCCCTGGCCGAGGGAGTAGCCGGGTTCGCCATCGAAGGTGAAGAGGAGCTCGGTCTTGACGAAGTCCACCCCGGCCCGGTTGAGCCCCTGGAGGAGGGTCAGGGTGTCTTCGAGGGTGAACGGTTGGTCTGGTCTTGCGAGATAACGGCAACGCCAGTGATCGGTGCAGAAGGTCTCCGGCAAGCCCTGGGGCCAGACCTTGACGCCGCGGTTCGTGATCATCGCCAGGTCATAGGCGCCCGAAACGCCCGACTTCATCTTCACGGCGAGGTCGTCAACCGGCGTCGTGGACTGGACGAAGACATCGATGCCCACCAGCACCTTCTTGGCGGGCTTCCGCGGCGACGCTGTCGGGACAGGGAAGGCCTCCCCGGAGCCGGAATAGGTGACGGGATCCAGCTTGGCCGGCTTCTGGCCAAGGCGCTCGATGATGGCGTCGGCGAATCCTGAGGTCGAGACCTGCACCTTGGAGATTCCGGGCTTGAAGATGTCGTAGGTGTGGATGCCGTCCTCGATCGTCTTCAACCAGGCGTTGTGGACCCGCTCCGCCGCCTCGGGCTGGCCGATATGCACAAGCATCATCACGCCCGCGAGGAGCAGTCCGGAGGGATTGGCGACATTCTGTCCGGCGCGCCGGGGGGCCGAGCCATGAATGGCCTCGAACATGGCGCAGTGCTCGCCGATGTTGGCCGAGGGCGCGAGGCCGACGGACCCGGCGATCTGCGCGGCGACATCGCTGAGCACGTCGCCATAAAGGTTCGGCATCACCAGGACGTCGAAGGCCTCTGGAGTATCGGCGAGCTTGGCGGCGCCGATATCGATGATCCAGTGCTCGTTCTCGATTTCCGGATACTCCTCGGCGACCTCCCGGAAGACCTTGTGGAAGAGGCCGTCGGTCAGCTTCATGATGTTGTCTTTGGTGAAGCAGGTGACCTTCTTGCGGCCGTAGGCGCGGGCGTAGGCGAAAGCGTAGCGGTTGATCTTCTCGCAGCCGGGTCGCGAGATGAGCTTCAGGCACTGATAAACGTCGTCTGTCTGCCGGTGCTCGATGCCCGCGTAGAGGTCCTCCTCGTTCTCGCGGATGATCACCAGGTCCATCCCCGAATGGCGGGTGGCGACGTAGGGCGCGTAGGACCGGCAGGGACGGATGTTGGAATACAGGCCGAGCGACTTGCGGACGGTGACGTTGAGGCTCTTGAAGCCGCCGCCCTGGGGCGTGGTGATCGGGGCCTTGTAGAACACCCGGGTCCGGCGAAGGCTATCCCAGGCCGAGGGTTCGATGCCGGCGGTGTTGCCGGCCAGGTAGACCTGCTCGCCGATGGAGATGGTCTCGGGAGCGATGTCGGCGCCTCCGGCCAGGAGAACCCTCAGGCTCGCCTCCATGATCTCCGGTCCGATGCCGTCGCCATAGGCGACGGTGATCGGGACCGCGCCGGGACGTGCGGACGTCGCCGCGGGGGGGGATGAGGAGTCGATTGAAGGGGTGTCGTTCATGGTCGGGACCTCAAGCGGTTGCAGGCCGCGGTTCTTGCCGCCCGCAAGACCATTATTGAAATTGATTTCAGCGATTTTGATCATGAAGAATTGATATGGTTATCCTCGCCCGCCGCCTCTTCCCGGGCGGCCGGGCGCGCCCACATGACAGTCGCCGAACCCGCCGCGCCCGACGGAGAGCCCCGACTTCATGTCCGAGAGCCTGTCCCACCTCGAGGCCCTGGAGGCCGAGTCCATCCACATCCTCCGTGAGGCCACAGCGGAAGCCCGCAATCCGGTCATGCTGTTCTCGGCCGGCAAGGACTCGACGGTCATGGCCCACCTGGCCCGCCTCGCCTTCCACCCCTCGCCGCCGCCCTTCCCGCTCCTGCACATCGACTCCACCTGGGAGTTCGACTCCCTGATGCGGTTCCGGGACGCCTTCGCCCGCGACAACGGTTTCCGTCTGATCGTGGCGGCCAACGAAGACGGCCGCGCCGCGGGGCTCAACCCGTTCGACCACGGGGACCGCTACACGACCGAAATGCGGACCGAACCCCTGAAGGCCGCCCTCCGTGACGGCGGCTATGACATCGTGTTCGGGGGAGCCCGGCGGGACGAGGAGAAGTCCAGGGCCAAGGAGAGGATCGTTTCGATACGCACCCCGGCCCAGGGGTGGGAACCCCGGAGCCAGAACCCAGAGCTCTGGCGCCTTTACAACACACGCTCTGGGGTGAACGGGTCGGCGCGGGTGTTTCCTCTCTCCAACTGGACGGAGACCGACATCTGGCTCTACGCACTCTGGCGGCGAATTCCGCTGGCGCCTCTCTATTTTGCGGAGCCAAGACCCGTGGTGAAACGGGCGGGAACCTACATCGTGGTCGATGACGAATCGCGCATGCGCCTGGGTCCGCAGGACCGGATCACGACGCGGACGGTCCGGTTCCGGACTCTGGGCTGCTGGCCGGTCACCGGCGCGATCGAGTCCCGGGCCAACGACCTTCAGGGCGTGATCCGCGAAACCCTTCTGTCCTCGGTCTCCGAGCGACAGGGAAGGATCAGCGACGGAGAGGATGGCGGGTCCCTGGAGCAGAAGAAGAGGGAAGGCTATTTCTGATGTCCGGCGGAGACCTTCGCTGGCTCAGTGACGAGGTCGCCGGCCTGGTGACGATGCACGGCAAGGAAGAGGTGATCGGGCCTGTCCTGCAGGCGGGAATCGGCCTGTCTCTCTTCCGGGTGGAGGGCGTGGACACCGACGCCTTCGGGACCTTCAGCCGGGAAGTCGAGCGGCCGGGGAGCGCGCTGGACGCCGCCCGGGCCAAGGTCGCCGCCGGGTTCGCCGCGCGGCCGCAGGCTCGGATCATGGTGGCGAGCGAAGGGGGATTCGGGCCGCATCCGGCCATCCCCCTGCTGCCGATCGCGGACGAACTGATTCTCCTGGTCGACCGGATGACCGGACTGGAGCTGACCGGAAGGGATGTGAGCCCGGAGACCAACTTCGCCCACCGCAGGGTCGGCGACACGAAGATGGCCCTCGACTTCGCACGGACATGCGGGTTCCCGGAGCATGGCGTCCTCGTTTTGGGCGTCCGCGGCGAAGCGCCGGCGCCGGACCTGTTCTGCGAGAAGACCCTCGCGGACGAGGCCCAGCTCACCGCAGCGGTGGCGGCGGCGGTCGGCCTGTGCGGCGGCGCCTTCCTGGAAACTGACATGCGGGCGCACCGTAACCCGACCCGGCGCCAGGCGATCCGACGGGCGGCCGAGGACCTGGTCCGTCGCCTCGCCTCGCCTTGCCCCGCCTGCCAGAGGCCCGGATTCGACAGGATCAGGCGAATTCCCGGTCGTCCATGCTCGGACTGCGGGGCCCCGACCGAGCTGGCGCTGTCCTGGGTGTACGGATGCCAGGGTTGTGGTCTGCAGGAAACCCGGCAGGCCCCCGGAGACCCCTGGGCGGACCCGGGATCCTGCCCGTCCTGCAATCCCTAGACGATCCAGCCGGCTCCGAGGCTCGAGAGCACGACGCCGGCCAGAATGACCTGGTCGCCATCGCCCATGTCGATGACGACGTCGGCGCCAACCTGGGAAATCGTACGGGCGGGATCTCCCTCTAGCTTCAGACGGTCGCCCGAGCCGAAGCTGAAGTCGAGAATTCGGTCGGTCCCGGCGCCAACGAAGCTGTGAAAGAGGTCCGCGCCCTCTCCGCCGCTCAGGGTGTCGGCGCCCCGGTCGCCCCAGATCCAGTCGTCGCCGGCCCCGCCCATGACGGAATCGTCGCCCTGGCCGCCGCGGACCCAGTCATTGCCGGCTCCGCCGTCAACCGTATCATTCCCCATATTGCCGTAGACGATGTCGAAGGCCTCATCCCCGAAGACGAGGTCGTTGTCCCTTCCTCCCACCACCCAATCCTCGCCTGCGTTCCCGCGCAGGGTGTCATTCCCCATGTTGCCGTTGATATCGTCGAAGCCAGAGCCCCCTGACACAGAGTCGTTTCCTGCATCGCCGCGCAGGTAGTTCGAGCCGGCGCTTTCGAGGAGGGTGTCGTCGCCGTCGCCACCGTAGAGGGTGTCAGCGCCGCCGCCGCCTGACAGCTGGTTGGCGAGGGCATTCCCCGTGATGAGGTCCGCTCCCGCCCCTGTGATCGCGTTCTCGATGTCGACGCCGCGCGCAATTGCGACATTGCCCCGAAAACCGCCGACGTTCGAGAAGTGGCCAGGCCGGAGGTCGATGACCTGGTTGCTGGCGTAGCCCGAGAAATCGAAGGTGTCCCGCCCCCCGGCGTCCCAGACCGCCCACTGCATGATCGAAGCGGCGCTGGTCGCCTCGAACCAGGGCCGGCCTGCGTTGGAATTGAAGCCGTAGACGGTATCCCCCGTCCGGGTGGTCATGTTCGCGCCGTACCTGAACTGCACGGCGGCGATATCGTCGATCAGAGGGACCGCGGCGAAGCCGGGCAGGCTGGCGCCTGTGTTGAATCCGCCGAAATAGCTCATCACCGTGAACTGGCGGCTGTCCTCGAAGTAGCTGGCGTTGGCGCCATAGGTCGCAGAACCCGTGTCGGGATACTCCGAAGGATGGCCAAGCCCGATGGCGTGCCCGATCTCATGAACCAGGACCATGCCTCCATAGTTCGAGGCCAGGGGCGTGACATTGTAGCTGTCTCCGATGTTGAGCCAGACATCGCCGGAATTGGAAGCGAAGCTGGTGGAGCCCGGATAGTATGCAAAGCCCGCTGCGCCCTCCGGACCGTCGGAGTAGTTGGAGAAGAGGATCATGGCCTGGTTCGAATAGGCGGCCTCGCCGATCTCACCCTCTCCTGCGCGGACAAAACTGATCCGGGCGACGTCGGCCCAGGATTGGAGGGCGAGCTCCGTCTGACGGATTTGCGCGGCGTTGAACCGGGAGAACCCGCTGGTCTCGCTCGGCATGACCGACGGCGGAGTGGACCGGAAGGCGTAACTCGCCACGAAGGGCTGGCCGAGGACACCCCAGCCTCCCTCGCCTCCCGTCAGGCGATTGACAGCCTGATCGAGGGTGAAGCTGGTCTTTCCATTGGCGGCCGTCCCTCCGCGATCTCCGAGATTCAGGAAGAGGTAGGACGGCGTCGACTCGGCCTCGCCGCTTCTCAGGGCGCAGGCGCCGCAACCGCAGGCGGCGGCGTGCTGCCGCCCGCCCTCCACCCAGACCTTCAGTGGCGTTGGGGGGCTGGGAAGCTCTGATCCGTAGACGTCGGAGGACACGGGGATTCTCCATCGTTCGCCTCACCGCCCAAGACTCGATCTTGCGGGGAACCCTGAGGTGAGACTGAATGCGAAGATACATGACTTGAACAGGAGCTGAACATGTCCGGCCCGAAAGTCCCGTCCGATAGCTGGGAGAGCTCCGGGGTTCGCGTCGTGCCGGGGGATCAGCTGGATTCCAACACCCCCCAGACCCCGGGGATGAACCGCGCGGCCGCGATCGACTTCGCCCGGGTCGGCGCCCGACGGCTCTGGGCGGGGACAGTGCACATCCACGCCGGGGCGGGAACGGGAGCGCACCATCATGGTCCGCTAGAGAGCGTGATCTATGTCGTCCGCGGCAGGGCGCGCATGCGGTGGGGCGAACGTCTCGAGTTCACGGCCGAGGCGGGCCCCGGGGACTTCATTTACGTACCCCCCTTCGTGCCTCATCAGGAGATCAACGCCTCCACGGACGAGACCCTGGAGTGCGTTCTGGTGCGAAGCGACGGAGAGGCGGTGGTCGTCAATCTGGACATCGAACCCGTCGAGCCCCCGCGGGAGGTCCGCTGGATTGACCCGATCCACAGGGACTGAAGCATGCCCCGCATTTACGCCAATGGCCTCGACATCCACTATGAACGTACGGGAGAGGGACCGCGACTGCTGTTCATCTCAGGCACCGGCGGCGACCTCAGGGTTCGTCCCAACATGCTGGACGGCCCCTTCGCGAAGACTTTCGACCTGGTGGCTTACGATCAGAGGGGTCTGGGCCAGAGCGGGAAGCCGGACAAGCCCTACTCCATGGCCGACTATGCCGATGATGCGGCTGGACTGATGGACGCCCTGGGGTGGGAGGACGCCTTGGTCGTGGGCGTGTCCTTCGGCGGCATGGTGGCCCAGAATCTCGTCGTGCGGCATCCCTCCAGGGTTCGCCGGCTGGTCCTGGCCTGTACGTCCGCCGGCGGCCTGGGAGGCGCATCCTATCCGTTCCACCAAATCGAACACCTCAGGGGCGAGGCGCGGGCGCGCCACCTCCTGCCGATCAACGACATCCGCCTGGACGAGGCCTGGGCGAAGGCCCACCCGGAGCGTTACGCGGAAGCCATCGCACAGGCGTCACACGACCCCTTCGCCGGCGAACCGGGGCGGGAAATGGGCGCCCGGCGGCAGATCGAGGCGCGCGCAGGCCATGACGTCTGGAGCGCCCTCCCCGCCGTTCGCGTTCCTGTGATGATCGCCGCAGGCCGCTTCGATGGCATTGCTCCGCCGCAAAGCCAGTTGAACCTCGCACTTGCCCTTCGCGGCTCGGTCCTGCGGTTCTTCGAAGGGGGCCATATGTTCATGCTTCAGGACCGGAGCAGTGTTCCGGCGATGATCGCCTTTCTGCTCGAAGGAGCGGACTCCGCTTCGGCCTGACCCCGCACACTCCGTAGAGGACCCCATCGGGTTCACCCGAAGCTTGCATGTCAGGAGGCGAGGGGCCATTTCCACGTCAATGTCCTCGGGGTCGAGCGCCCCATCATTCGGGGGCGATCCGCCCCAAGGAGAACTTCAATGCCCGCCACCCCTGCGGACAAGGCCGTCCGCGCCGCCCGTTCCGCCGCCAAGTCCACCGCCGAGGCCGCCGAAGACGCCGTCGAGCAGGCCGAGCGCCAGCTTGCCGACGCCGCGCGCCGGATCGAGAAGGCGGTCGCCGAGGGTGTCGAGCAGATCCGCACGCAGGGGAAGGTCTACGCCGCCGAAGCCAAGGACCAGATCGAGGAAGCCCAGCGCTATGTGGCGGGACAAGTGCGCGAACGCCCCCTGGCGGCGACCGGAATCGCCCTCGGCGTCGGTGTTCTCATCGGTCTGATCCTGGCCAGCGGACGCAACCGTTGAGGCTAGGCCGCCTCATCCTGGCGGTCTGTGGCGTCGCAGCCCTGGCGACGGCTTCGGGGGTTCTTGTCGTCGCCCTTTCGCTGGCGCTCTTCGCGGCCGTGGAGCCGATGGTAGGGCCCGCTAGTGCGGCGGCGGCGGTCGCCCTCGCCTGCCTCTTGATCCTGGCCGTGTCGGGGCTGACCCTCCTCGCCATCGCCCTTTTCCGTCCTCAACGGCTGGCATCTTCCCGAACCGGCGCTCCAGGAGACGACCTGCTGGCCCTGGCCTCGAAGCGACCGATTATCGCTGTCCTGGGCGCAGCCGCCGCCACGGCGATCGGAATCGCCGCGCTTCGGAACCCCCAGGTTGCGTCCGGTCTCGTCAGCCTCTTCCTGAGCCTTCGCCGGCCGCGCTGAGCGCGTCAGGCGGCGAGGCTGAAGGCGGGGTTGCGGGCGAAGACTGCGGACATTCCGCCGATCGGGTTCATGGCCGGCGCCAGGTCTTCGGCGCCCTCGCCCTCCCCCTGGCCCACGATCAGGAGACCGCCGGGCGAGAGGGCCTGGGCCAGGTTCAAGACAAGGCTCGGCCGCATGTGCGGGGCCGTCCTGGGCAGGACCCCCCGGCACAGGATGACGTCAAACCGCACCCCGCCCGGCGTCTCCGAGAGCGGATTGACCCGGCGCCAGCGCACCATCTCCCGCAGGACGGGCGAGACCTGCCAGGACTCCTCGCGCCGCAGGAAGTGATCCACCAGTCGCCGGGCGGTCAGTCCCTTTTGCACCTCGAAATGGCTGAAGAGCCCCGTCCTGGCCCGTTCGAGGGCCCGGGGGGAGATATCGGAGGCGTAAATCTCGACATTCAGACCACCGGAGAGGCGGTCCATCGCCTCCTGCGCGAGGATGGCCAGGGAATAGGGCTCCTGGCCCGAACCGGACGCCGGACACCAGATTCGCACCGGCGCGCCGCCGCGGGCTGTCGCCAGGGTCGGGAGAATCCTTCGGCCGAGCTGGTCCAGAACCTCGGCGTCCTCCATGAAGTCACGTTCGAAGACCGTGAGAGACTCTATCAACGGCCAGGCAAGTCGCTCCGTCTCGCGGGTTCTGAGGGCGAGGAGAAGATCGGTCACCGTCCCGAAGCCTTCTCGACGGGCGAGCCCGTTCAGCCTGAGCAGAATCTGTCCGGGTTCCGAAGTGTCGATCCGCCGGCCGGTCCGAGCCAGGCAGAGGCGGGCCACGAGATCAAGCTCCGCAGGGGTCACGCCACCCCCGCCAAGGTGATCTTGGAGGCCAGGATTTCACCGTCGAAGGGCTTCATCACATACTCGTCGGCGCCGGCTTCAAGGGCCTCCCGGATGAGGTCCGGCGAGGTCTCGACCGAGCAGACCAGGACCTTCGGACGGTCGCCGCCCGGCATGAGCCTGAGCTTTGAAAGGGCCTCGAGACCGTTCATGACCGGCATCCGCCAGTCGAGCAGGATCAGGTCAGGCATCTCCTCCTTGCAGGCCGCGAGGGCCTGGGCGCCGTCTGCAGCCTCGCGCACCGGCATGCCTCTCGCCTCCACGAGACGCCGGGCGAGACTTCGGATGACGGGACTGTCGTCGACGACGAGACAGGTCTTCACGTGCGGCGCCTCCTTGGGGAGGAGGTTCTCAGAAGCCGGTTAATGAGCCGTTCCCCGGGCCTGGACGACGCTCAGGTCACGCCGGCAGGGCGGCGAGGAAATCGATCGACGAACCGGCGGAGTCCACCCGTACGGTACCGCCGGCGTCGGTGACGAACAGATGGACGTAATAGGCCTGGACCCAGTAGCCGTGGAGACCTTCACCCATCGGCAGGCCAGCCAGGCCATCGGCCACCTCGGCCCTCAGCCGGGGCCGCGGTCCGTCCGCGCGGGCGCGGATCAGGATGAATCCCTCGCGTTCCTCCGCCTGGATCCGGGCGACGCCCCCTGTCGGCAGGGCCGCTCCCGCCAGCTGGCTGAGGTTCAGCAGCGCCCGGGCCGCCGGCTTGGCGAGCGCCGGGGCGGCGACCTGCCAGTCGACTTCAGCGCGGATATGCCGGAACAGGCCCTCGGCGAGGCGGCCAAGCTCCCGGGAGTCGAAGACTTCGGCCGAGGCCGAGGCTCCGAAGGCCACCCGACAGAAACCAAGAAGGTCGGAGAGCTTCCGCGCCGAGGCCCCGATCAGACCAAGGGCTTCGTCGCGCATGTCCTGGGCCGACGGATCATCCAGCAGGTCCAGACCGCTGACCATGGCGCTGACCGGACTGATGAAGTCATGACACATCCGGGCGGCGAGGAAGGCCGCCACCTCAGCCGTTCGGGCCGGGAGCGCCTCTCGGCGCGGGTCTTCCGGGAAGGGAGCGGGGGAGCCGGTCATGTTGGAGGCGAAACTGGCCTGATTTGCCGCTTTGGGAAACTCCTCGACGCCTCTAGGAGGAACCCTGCCCAGACAGGATGGATTTCCGCATGCCGCCCCTCGACGCCCGCTTCGGATCTGTGCTCGCCGACCTCTGCGAGGAAGCCGCAGACCTGGTGCGCCCGCTCTGGAAGAGCGGCCTCACAGTCGACCGAAAGCTGGACGACAGTCCTGTGACTGAAGCGGATCGTCGGGCTGAGGCCCTGATCCTCGAGGGGCTCTCGAGGATTGCTCCGGGAGTGGCGGTCGTCTCCGAGGAGCACGCCAGCGAGTTCGGAGCGCCCGGCAGCATAGGTCGCGTCTTCCTGCTGGTTGATCCAGTTGACGGCACGAAGGCGTTCGTGAGGGGCGATCCGAACTTCACGGTCAATATCGGCCTGATAATCGACGGCCGCCCGGTCGCGGGGGCGATCTCGGCCCCGGCCACGGGCGAGACCTGGTTCACGGGCCCCAAGGGAGCCTTCAAGCGCATGAAGGGGGGCGACCCGGTTAAGGTGTCTGTCCGCCCCTGGCCCGCCGGGGATGCTGTGGCCCTGATCAGCCACACCATGAAGCCCGAGACGCTCAAGGCCCTGACCGACCGGTACGGTTTCCACGGGACCCGGCCGATGGACTCCTCCATCAAGTTCTGCCGGATCGCAGAAGGCGGAGCCGACATCTACCCGCGTCTTGGGCCCACCATGGAGTGGGACATCGCCGCCGGCCACGCCATCCTCTCTGCGGCAGGCGGGCGGGTCGAGGCGGAAGACGGCGCCGCCTTTCTTTACGGCAAGGCGTCGGAAGGTTTCCGGAACCGGGGTTTCGTCGCCTGGGGCGGATGACGGCCCTGGGGCGGGCCGGGTCAAATGGCGACTACACCCCGGCTGAAAACCGGCGCATAAGGCGACTGGAACGACTGCAGGAGACCGCCATGGCCCTCGACACCGGCGCCGAAGCCAAGACCTTCAGCTGGGAAGACCCCCTGGACCTCGCCTCCCGCCTGTCGGAGGACGAACGGATGGTTTGGGAGTCCGCCCGCGCCTATGCCCGGGACAAGCTGCTTCCTAGGGTTGTCTCAGCCTATGCCGAGGAGCGGTTCGACCGCGAGATCATGACCGAGATGGGCGCCCTGGGCTTCCTTGGCCCCACCCTTCCCGAGGCCTACGGCTGCGCCGGCGTCAACCACGTCGCCTATGGCCTCATCGCCCGCGAAATCGAGGCCATCGACTCCGGCTACCGTTCGGCCATGAGCGTCCAGTCCTCCCTCGTCATGTACCCGATCCACGCCTTCGGCTCGGAGGCCCAGCGCCAGCGCTACCTGCCCGGCATGGCCCGCGGCGAGATCATCGGCTGCTTCGGCCTGACCGAAGCGGATGGGGGCTCCGACCCCGCCTCCATGCGGACCACCGCCACGCCGACCAAGGGCGGCTACATCCTCAACGGCGCGAAGATGTGGATCACCAATTCGCCGATCGCCGACGTCGCCCTGGTCTGGGCCAAGCTGGACGGCGCCATCCGCGGCTTCCTGGTCGACCGTGGCTCGGAGGGCTTCTCCACGCCGCAGATCAAGAACAAGCTGTCCCTGCGCGCCTCCGTCACCGGCGAGATCGCCCTGTCGGACGTCTTCGTGCCCGAGGACCGGATGCTGCCGGGCGTCTCCGGCCTCCGGGGCCCCTTCTCCTGCCTGAACAAGGCGCGCTACGGGATCGCCTGGGGGGCCATGGGCGCCGCCGACTTCTGCCTGCACGCCAGCCGCGACTACGTCTCCACCCGCAAGGTGTTCGGCAAGCCGCTCGCCGCCCGCCAGCTGGTCCAGAAGAAGCTGGCCGACATGCAGACCGAGATCGCCCTCGGTTTCGAAGGCGCCCTTGCCCTGGGCCGGCTGATCGACCAGGGCGCCTGGGTGCCCGAGGCCATCAGCCTCATGAAGCGGAACAACTGCGGCAAGGCCCTGGCCATCGCCCGGGAGGCTCGGGACATCCATGGCGGCAACGGCATCAGCGGCGAGTACCACGTCATGCGCCACGCCTCGAACCTCGAGACCGTGAACACCTACGAGGGCGCGCATGATGTCCACGCCCTGATCCTGGGGCGGGCGATCACCGGCGAGAACGCCTTCTGACGCCGCCGCCCCCTCGTTCGGCGACCGCGAACGCCCTGCGCCTCAGGCGTTTCCGGCCACCGGAAGGACTTCTGCCGACAGGCCGGCCGTCCGCCAGGGGCCGGGGTCAACCAGCAGCACGATGGTCCGCCCTTCGGAGATGAGACCGGAGACAACCGGGGGCCCCGCCGCGCCCGGGGAAAGTCGACGCGCCTCCCGCCTGGCCAGAACCGCCACGTCATGACCCTCTCCCGGCTCCGAAACCAGGACGTCGGCGGAAGACAGGGCCCGCAGAGCTCGCAAGGAGAGAAGATCGGCGGGCGTCTGCGGGGGAATGGCGAACAGCCGGCCGGGCGGCCGGGTCGAGCCCGTCAGGGCGTGTTCGAGCAGCGCCTGAACCTCGTCATCAGACCGACCCTCCAGGACAGCAGCGGCGACGGGCCCTTCCAGAAGGGCCGAGAGGACGACCCGCCTCTCGCCGGGGTCGGGCCAACGGCGACGCAGGTCTGTCTTCCGGGCGTCGAGAAAGCGGGCCAGCCGCCCGATCCCCTCCGGAACCCGGGGCTCCAGCTCCGCCCGGAGCCGGGCGGCCACCAGCGGCGAAGCGCCGCCCGTCCCAAAAGCCGCCACGAGGGCGCCGCGGTCAATGAGCGCGGGGACGGTGAAATCGCAGAGGGCGGGGCGATCCATCACATTCACAGGAACGCCCGCCTGTCGCGCCGCTTCCGAGGCGCGGGCGGCGAAGGCCTCGTCCGGATGGGCGATGAAGCCAAGGACAAGGCCGGTCCAGCACCCGGGCGATACGGCCTCCTCAGGGGTAAGCCGGACCAGCTCCGCCGGGCCTCCGGCGAGAAGTCGAAGACGCGCCTCCAGTCCTTCGCCGTCCCCAGCCAGGCCAATCCTGCGTCCGGCGAGCGGAAAGAAGGCGGGAAAAACGTCCAATTCAGTCCCTTCGAAGCCTATCTGAGGGTCTTGAGATGGGCGATGAGGGCGGCGCGATCCTTAGGCGAAGCAACGGCCGTAATCATCCTTCCGCCGGGTGCGAACCGGGTTGGCGCGGCCAGATAGGCGTCAAGCGCAGCGTCAGTCCATGCGCCGCCCTTGGACTTGAGCGCTGACGAGTAGGCGAAGTCGCTGCGGCTGGCGATCCGCGCCCCGGCGACCCCGGTCAGGGCGGGCCCGGCCACCGTGCTCGCAGCCCCATGGCAGGTCCGGCATTGCAGGTTGAAGATCCGGGCGCCGTCCGCTGCAGCGGCCGGCTGCACCGAGAGACCGGCCGCTACCAGAAGACCGGCGCAAAACGCCGGGAAGACGCCGCGGGATTGGGGCATGGAAGACCTCCAGGACAGGGAGCCGCACTATACAGGCCCGGCTAAGCGCCGTTAAGATGCGCACTCTCGATAAAGCTCCGGGGACCCCATCATGGCCACCAGTCTTGAGATCAACGGCAGGACGGTTCAGGTCGAGGCCGCGCCGGATACGCCCCTTCTGTGGGTGCTCAGGGACGAGGTCGGTCTGACAGGGTCCAAGTTCGGGTGCGGAATCGGTCAGTGCGGCGCCTGCACCGTGCTGGCGGACGGCGCCCCGGTGCGGTCCTGCTCCCTTCCGGTAGCCGCCCTGACGGGGGTCAGGATCACCACCATCGAGGGCCTCGGCGGAACCCATCCGGTTCAGGAGGCCTGGGTGAAGCTGGACGTCCCCCAGTGCGGCTATTGTCAGTCCGGACAGATCCTGAGCGCCGTCGCCCTGCTGGCCAACAACGCCCAGCCCTCCGAGGCGGATATCGACGCCGCCATGGACGGGCACATCTGCAGGTGCGGCGCCTACCAGCGGATCCGAGCCGCCATCCGGGACGCCGCCGCCCAGGCCCGCGCGTAACGGACTGCGCCCAAGACATCGTCACCCGAGGAGCCCGATCATGAACACCCCTGCTGATCAGGATGATGTCCGCACAGGGCCGACTCGCCGGCAGATGGCCATCGGGACAGCCCTTGTCTCCGGGGCGCTCCTCGTCGGCTGCACGCCGGGCGACCTCCTCTCCGTTGGCGTAAAGCTTGGCGTTGGCCGGCGCCTGTTCC